>NZ_JBAQRT010000148.1:0-4604 GCF_049306435.1 Zavarzinia sp. | reverse complement strand
GGGCGAGGCTGGCGGCGGCATCCGCACCCTCGAAAGACGTGCCCACGACGGTGACCGGCGCGGCGCCGTCGCGGACGGCGGCGTTGTAACCCTGGGCGCGATAAAAATCCTGGTCGACATATTGGTGAGTGACGACGGTCGGTGTCGTCGCGGCGCAGGCGCCGAGGGCGAGGGCGCCAAGAAGGGCGGGAACGGACTTCATCATGATCATGGCGATCCTTGTCCTTGTCAGATGTCGAGATCGGTCGCCCGGCCGGCGTTTTCCTGGATGAAGGCGAAGCGCGTCTCCGCCTTCTTGCCCATCAGCCGGTCGACGAGGCCCTTGGTATCCTCGATCTCGTCTTCCATCACGGTGACGCGCAGCAGCACGCGCTTGTTGCGATCCATCGTCGTTTCCCGCAGCTGCGCGGGAGGCATTTCGCCCAAGCCCTTGAATCGGCTGATTTCTATCTTCGCGTTCGACTTGAAGTCGCGCTTGATGCGGCGGTCCTTGTCGTCGTCGTCCATGGCATAGACGGTCTTCGCCCCTTGCGCGATGCGATAGAGCGGCGGCATGGCGAGATAAAGATGCCCCTCGCGGATCAGGCCCGGCATCTCGCGCCAGAAGAAGGTCATCAGCAGGGAGGCGATATGGGCGCCGTCGACATCCGCGTCGGTCATGATGATGACGCGCTCGTAGCGCAGGTCCGGTGCCTTGAACTTCGAGCCGGAACCGCAGCCCAGCGCCAGCACGAGGTCCGCCAGTTCCTGGTTCGCCTCCATCTTGCCGGCGGCGGCCGAGGCGACGTTCAGGATCTTGCCGCGCAAGGGCAGCACGGCCTGGGTCGCCCGGTCGCGCGCCTGTTTGGCGGAACCACCGGCCGAGTCACCCTCGACCAGGAACAATTCGGTGCCGGCCGCCTGGCTGTTGGCGCAATCCGCCAGCTTGCCCGGCAGGCGCAGCTTTCGTGTCGCGGTCTTGCGGCTGGTTTCCTTGTCGGCGCGTTTCTTCAGCCGCTCCTCGGCGCGCATCAGAACATGATCGAGCAAGGCATTGGCGGCATTGGGATCCGAGGTCAGCCAATGCTCGAAGCGATCCTTGATCGCGGCTTCCACGAGGCGGGAGGCCTCGGCGGTCGAGAGCTTTTCCTTGGTCTGGCCCTGAAACTGCGGCTCGGGAATGAACAGCGAGAGCAGGACGGTGGCGCCGCCGATCACATCTTCCGCCGTGATCTGGGCGGCGCGCTTGTTGTTGGTCAACTCGCCGAAGCCCTTGAGGGCGCGGGCGAGGGCGCCGCGCAGGCCGGCCTCATGGGTGCCGCCCTCGGGGGTCGGGATCGTGTTGCAATAGGAATGCATGAAACTGTCGGCATCGACCGGCCAGGCGATCGCCCATTCCACTTCGCCCGCGTCGGTGCCCGGCAACCGCGCCTGACCGGTGAAGGGCAGGGGCGTGACCATCGGCTGGCCTTCGATCGTCGCCGACAGGAAATCGGCGAGCCCGCCGGGAAAATGCAGCGTCTCGCTGGCGGGGGTGGAATCGCCTGCCGGAATCAGCTCGGGCGCGCAGCTCCAGCGGATCTCGACGCCGCGAAAGAGATAGGCCTTGGAGCGGGCCATGCGGTAGAGCCGCGACGGCTTGAACTGCAGGCTGGTGCCGAAGATATCCGGGTCGGGGCGGAAGATGACGGTGGTGCCGCGCCGGTTCTGCACCGCGCCCAGCGACTCGATCTTGCCCGTGGGCTTGCCCCGGACGAAGGTCTGGCGCCACAGCTGGCGGTCGCGCGCGACCTCGACCACCATTTCTTCCGACAGGGCGTTGACGACCGACGAGCCGACGCCGTGTAGCCCGCCCGAGGTCTTGTAGGCCTTGCCGCCGAATTTGCCGCCGGAATGCAGCGTGGTCAGAATCACTTCGAGGGCGGACTTGTCCTTGAACTTGGGGTGCGGGTCGACGGGAATGCCACGGCCGTTGTCGCGCACCGTCAGCCGGCCATCGGCCGCGAGGTCCATCTCGATTCGGCTGGCATGGCCCGCCACCGCCTCGTCCATCGCATTGTCGAGGATTTCCGCGGCGAGGTGATGGAAAGCGCGTTCGTCGGTGCCGCCGATATACATGCCGGGCCGCTTGCGGACCGGCTCCAGCCCTTCGAGGACCTCGATGTCCTTGGCGGAATAATCGCTGGTGGCGGCGGTTTTCTCGAACAGGTCGGCGGGCTTGCTCATTGTCACGCTTTGTCAGAACTGGGCAGGCCAGTATAGGGTTTCCCCCAGCGCCGCGCCAACAATCGCGCCGACAATCGCGCCAACAATCGAGAAGGAGAGCTCATGAGCAAGGACGAAGCGGCCCCCGCGCATCCGTCGACCCGCGGCCTGGAGGTGATCATCCGCACCGCGCCCCTGCCCAAGGATGTGAACGGCAATGGCGATATCTTCGGCGGCTGGATCCTCAGCCACATGGATATCGCCGCCGGCGTCGCCGCCGCGCGCCGGGCCGAGGGACGGGTGGCGACGGTCGCCATCGACGCCATGACCTTCCACAAGCCGGTGTTCATCGGCGATCTGGTCTCGATCTATGGCGAGGTGATCTCGGTCGGGCGGACCTCGATCAAGGTGAAGCTGGAAACCTGGGTCGACCGTCAGCGGCGCCGGGACGGCAGCATCGGCGCGCCGGCCTCGGTCAAGGTGACCGAAGGCACATTCGTCATGGTCGCGATCGACGACGAGGGCAAGCCCCGGCCTGTGCCGGCCTGACCTGTGCCGGCCTGCCCGAGGGGGAGCCCGCCGGCGGGGGGGATGCCGGCGGGCGAAGGCACCACCCGGGGGGGGTGTGGTGCCAACAGGGCTTGAGCCCCTCGGAGACTATAAACGAATGTGCGGGCGAGTTCCTGCGGTCGCGGCACAAAAAAAATCTGGCCGGGCGAGAGAGATATGACAGTTAAATGAATGACTTGGCGCAAGGACGACGGGTCCGCGCCATGCTGCTATGCATTCCACGAAGGGTTCTTCGCGGGAGCGTGGCGTGACAGTGAAAAGCGAAATCGTGGCCCGGCTGGGCGAGCAGGCGGTCCTGCTTCCCGGCCTCCTCAGTGCGGCCCTCGTCGCCAATGACCGGATCAAACTGGCGCTCAGCCGGCTCCAGGATGCGACCCGTGGCGGTGGCGGGGCCAAGGCGATCGGCGGCGGACAGGTGCTCGTTCCCGGGCTTGGCGGCCTTCTGGCGGGTCTGAAGGCTGATCTGACCGCGATGCACGCCCCGTTGGCGGCGGCCGGGATCGCCGAGAGCGGCGATCTGGCGGGCCGGCTCGGCGCGATCGTCGCCGCCCTGCCGATGGGCGAAGGCGAGCGTATCGACCATGGCGCGATCGATGCCCTGACCATGGCCCGCCGGGGCGGGGCCGACAGCCTGCATCTTCTCGTCATGGACCTGCACAAGTCAATCAACCGCCTGTCGGCCGAGACGGCGGTCGAGACCCTGGACGGCGCCCGTGTCCATGCCCTCGGCCTTCGCGACAAGGCGGCGGTGCGCGCCTTCATGTCCGGCCTCAACCGCACGGCGCCGCTGGCCTTTGGCCATCCCGGCCTTGGCACCACGGCGGTTCACGCCGGCGGAAGACTGACGATCCAGAACGACATCGGCACGACCGATGCCCATGTCCTCGTCGTTCATGTCGAGGCGGGCGAGGTTTCGGTGACCTATACCGACGTTCACCGACCGCGCGCCAAATTCTTCATCTCGCTGTTCGAGGGCCAGGATGTCGCCTGGAATTCGCTCGACGAACAGCGGGGCGAGGGCCTGTCGGAAGACGTCTTCTACCTGCTGACCGGCCGGCTGACGACGGCGGATGCGGCGGCGCAGGACCGGTTTCTCGCCTTTCTCGGCTCGCGCATCGTCTTCCTGATCGACTGGAACAAGGCGCGCAAGGCCTTGCAGGGCTTTGTCGGCCGCAATGGCGCGATCGCCCTGCTGACCTGGGCGGCGCGGCTGGATCTCGGGCATCGCGCCTTCCTCGAACTTGGCGGCGACCAGCTGGTGGTCGAGGCGGTGCAGCGCACGGCGGCCGGGCGCATACCTTATGGCGTGCGGCTGGACGAGGCGCTGGGCGAGGGGGTTTGCGCCGAGTTCCTGCGGAATGTCCTGCGCAACACCTCGGAAGGCCTGTCGGCGGGGCGCAGCGCCCGCCTGATCCGCGATGAAATCCAGGCCGAGCTGTCGCGCCGTTTCGAGACCGCGGAAAGCGCGGTGCTGACCGTGCTGGTCCGCCATCTGGGCCTGACCCGGATGCTGGCGGGCGCGATCAGCGATTCCCTCAGCCCCACGGGGCCCGATGGGCCCGAGGCCCGGGCGCGGCTGGCCGAGCGGGCGAAGCGGATCGAGGCCAAGGCCGACGTGCTGACGGTGAATGCCCGCGAGATCGCCGCCCGGCTGCGCCAGGCCGATCTGCTGCGGCCGATCATCGACGAGGTCGAGGACGCGACCGACGCCTTCGAGGATTGCGCCTATCTGCTCAGCCTGCTGCCGGCCGATATCTCGGCGGTGGCGGCCGAGCCCCTGTCCCGCCTCGCCGCCATCGCGGTCGACAGCGCCGGCTGGCTGGTGCGGGCGGTCGAGGCCGCGTCCCGTC
>NZ_JBAQRT010000147.1:0-2853 GCF_049306435.1 Zavarzinia sp. | reverse complement strand
GGACAGCAGGGCGGGATCGATCCCGGCCGCCCCCGCCAGCGTGTCGGCGCGGCCGGGGGCGAGGGCCGCCGCCGTTTCGATCAGGGTCGCCACATAGGCGGAAAGGACACCGCTGCCGATCATGGCGGCCAGTGTCGCGCCTTGGCGTGAAAAGTCAATTTCACGGCGGCTGCGGTCAATGACGGCGGCCTTGAATGCGATTAGATGTCATGATCATCGCAACCGACAACAGAAGCGGCAGGGGAGAGATCATGGACTACGATCTGAAAATCACGGGCGGCACCATCGTCGACGGCACCGGCGCGCCGGCCTGCCCGGGCGATGTCGCCGTGAAGGGTGGGATCATCGTCGCCGTCGGGCATTGTCCGGGCAGCGCCGCGCGGGTGATCGACGCGGCGGGCGCCATCGTCACCCCCGGCTTCGTCGACCTGCACACCCATTACGACGGCCAGGTCAGCTGGGACGCCGATCTTCGCCCCTCGGTCAATCACGGCGTGACCACGGCCGTTCTCGGCAATTGCGGCGTCGGCTTCGCGCCGGTGCGCCCGGCCGACCACGATTGCCTGATCCGCCTGATGGAAGGGGTGGAGGATATCCCCGGCGTCGCCCTGGCCGAGGGCCTGAAATGGAACTGGGAAAGTTTCCCCGACTATATGTCGGCGATCGATTTCCCCCATGCCATCGATTTCGCCGTGATGGTGCCCCACGATCCCTTGCGCGTCTATGTCATGGGCGAGCGGGCGGTGCGCGGCGAGGCGGCGACGGCGGGCGATGTCGCCGAGATGCGCCGGCTGGTGCGCGAGGCGATGGAGGCCGGCGCCTTCGGCTTCGCCACCGGGCGCAGCGATACCCACCGCACCTCAGACGGGCTGTGCACCCCGGCGTCTGAAGCGACGCTGGCGGAATTGACCGGCATCGCCGAAGCCCTGAAGGGCCTCGACCACGGCGTGCTGCAGGCGGTCTCGGACTTCGACCTCGAAAAGGGGCCGGAGGAATTCGAGCGGGAATTCGACATTGTCGAGGCTTACGCCGCGACCGTGCCGGACCACCCGACCTCGATCACCCTGATGGAGCGGCCGCTCGATCCCCGGCAGTGGCGCCGCATCGTCGCGCGGGCCGAGGCGGCGAAGCAGAAGGGCATCACCATCCGCCTGCAGACGGCGCCTCGCGCGGTCGGGGTCATGGTCGGCTTCCAATGCACCTTCCATCCCTTCATGGGCCATCCGTCCTACAAGGCGATCGCCCATCTGCCGCTGGACGAGCGGGTGGCGCGGCTGCGCGATCCCGCGACCAAGGCCCGCCTCCTGGCCGAGACGCCGGACCGCATGGCGGCCGATGGCTCGTCGGTGCCGCCCATGGTCGACAAATTCCTCGCCGCGGTCGATTTCGTCTCGACCATGCTGTTCCGCCTCGGCGAGAGCCCGGATTACGAACAGCCCTTCGAGAAGTCGCTCCATGCCGAGGCGCAAGGGCGGGGCATCGCCCCGCTGGAGGCGATCTATGACGCCATGCTGGCGGAAGACGGGCGGGCGATGCTCTATTTCCCCTTCGCAAATTATGTCGAATTCTCCCTCGACAATGTCCTGACCATGATGCGCCATCCGCTCGCCCTCGCTGGCCTGTCGGACGGCGGCGCCCATGTCGGCACGGTCTGCGATGCTTCCTTCACCACCTTCCTGCTGTCCTACTGGGCGCGCGACCGGGTGAAGGGCGAACGCCTCGGCCTCGAGCAGGCGGTGCATATGCTGACCGGCGCCAATGCCGCCCATGGCGGCTTCCACGATCGCGGCACGATCGCCACCGGCAAGCGCGCCGACCTCAATGTGATCGACTTCGATCATCTGGCGCTGAAATCGCCCCACATGGTGCGCGACCTGCCGGCGGGCGGCCAGCGCCTGTTGCAGGACGCGGTCGGTTACCGCGCGACCCTGGTCGCCGGCGTGCCGGTGATCGAGAACGATACCCTGACCGGGGCGAAGCCCGGCCGTCTGGTGCGCATGGGCCGGTAGGGGCTTTTCCCCTCACCCCATCCTTCGCCCCCAAGGGGCGAGGGGCCGGCTTTACCGCCCTTCCCGCCACCAGGCGCCGAGCAGCAGGCCGAGGGCGAGCAGCAGGGCGAGGGCGGCGGGCAGCAGGGAGACCTGGGTGACCGCCGTCACCTCATAGGCGCCATTGCGGCGAAGGCCGATCCAGCCGGAGCCGGCGGCGGGCCGTTCCGGATCGACCCGGCGAAGGTCGGGAACGCCGTCTTCCACGATGAAACGGGCGCTGCCGCCGGTCGCGCGGGCGAGGGGGGCGAGCGTGTCCGTGGTCGCGCGGACATCAGCCATCTCGCGCCCGCCGGTATCGCCGACCGCGACGCTGACCACCCGCGTGCCGTCCGAGACATGCCACAGGCCGGCCTCGTCGGCGGCGATGCTGGCGGTGGCGATGCCGTCGTCATGGTCGGTCAGGCGGATGTTGCGGTTGCGGCCCGACGGCGCCTCGACATCGACCGGGGGCGGCTGGGGCGACAGGCTGCGGCGCTCGATCGCGATGGTGCCGTCCCGGACATGGGCGCGCAGGTCTTCCTCTTCGAGATCGGGTTCCTGCATCGACCAATGGGCGATCCGGCGCAGCAATTCGGCTTGCGGGCCGCCGCCCTCGAAGCCGCGCTGCCACAGCCAGGCTTCGTCCGAGGCGAGGAGGGCGACGCGGCCCCGTCCCACCCGGTCGAGGATCAGCAGGGGGCGGCTGCCGGCGCCGGTCATCACCGTGGTGCCCGATTTCGCCTCGAGATCCGACATGCGCAGCCAGCGGCCCCAGCCCGGCTCCCCGCCCAGGGGGCCCGCGCCCGGCAGGTCGGCGGTGACC
>NZ_JBAQRT010000146.1:0-28891 GCF_049306435.1 Zavarzinia sp. | reverse complement strand
GTCATGCCCCGGCCGACCGCGGCCGGCGTGTTGGGCATGGCGCGGACGACGGGCGTGCCGACGCCGCAGGCCCCTTCGAACAGGGCGATGCGCTTGCCCGCCGCGATCGACAGCACAAGGCTGCGCGGGCCAAGGATGCCGGACAGCCGCGGCAGCACCTTGTCCATGGTCTGGGGTTTCACCGCGACGACGACGGCCACGGGGTCGAGCCCCGGCGGCACATCATCCAGCGAGGAGAGCACCGTGATGCCGCGCGCGGCGAGCGCGGGCGCCCCCGCCGGCTCGACCACGAAAGCCTTCTCGGGCACGAGCCCACGGGCCAGCCAGCCCTCCAGCATCGCCCCGCCCATCTTGCCGCAGCCGATGAGCAGCAGCGGCCGGTCCAGCGCGAGGCCCAGTGCCGGCGCAGCTTCACCCGTCATGTCGAACCCCTGTCGAGAAAACGATCAGGCCTCGCCCATCGTCTCGATCATCGACGCGGACAGGGCCTCCTGCGCGCTCTTACCCCCCCAGAGGACAAATTGGAAGGCCGGGTAGAAACGCTCGCAGGTCGAGATGGCGATATCGATCAGTTCCTCGCAGACACTGACCGAGACCGCCTCGCCCATCAGGCTGGCATGGCGGTACAGCAGCGTGCCGTCGTCCGACCACAGGTCGAAATGACCAAGCCACAGCTGTTCGTTGATCAGGCCCATCAGGTGATAGATCTCGGCCCTTCGCGCCGGGGGCACCCGCATGTCGAAGGCCAGGGTCAACTGCAGCGCCCGTTCGGGCTCGCGCCAGGAAAAGCCGAAATGATAGTCGCACCAGGAGCCGTTCACGGCGACCGACAGTTCGCCGTCGCCGGCACGATCGAAGGGCCATTCGTTGGCGGCGACGATCTGCTCGATCACATCGATCGGATCGACACCGGACTGTTCGTGTTCGGACAACAGCATTCCCATGGCCCTACTCCTCGTGCTGAGCGGCCGGACGGCGTGCCATCCGGCGGTGCGGACTAGATTCAGTTTGTGGGAGTCTCTTGTGCATTGCCACATAAATACCGTCCCGCATCCGGGTGCCTGGGGCTGACCGGCATATCTTGGGGGTTCGGGGCGTGGCATCCACCATGGGTAAGAGCGTGCCGATGCCTGCGATTCGCAGCAAGGCCGTATCCCCGGCCGGGCGCGAAACTTTGATGACGCTCGCGCCCCAACCGTGCCGCTTGCGCATCGGTGCGCGAATCCATATGTTCCCGCCACTCGGACGACCGGCCCCGCGCCGGTCCCGCTGGGGCGTCGCCAAGTGGTAAGGCAGCGGTTTTTGGTACCGCCATTCGGAGGTTCGAACCCTCCCGCCCCAGCCAGTCACGCAGGATTGCGCCAAAGGAGCGCCGCTTCCGTCATACGGAAAACGACATTACCCTTTCGCCCAGTCCTCGATCCTCAATCCGTCCACCCGCGCGAATTCCCGCAGGTTGTTCGTCACCAGCACGCAGTCGGCGGCGAGCGCATGGCCCGCGATCATCGTGTCATTCCCGCCGATGGGGCTTCCCTTCGCCGCCAGATCCCGCCTGATGGCCGTGGCCTTCTCCGCCGCCGCCGCATCCCAGGGCAGGATGGCGGAGAGGCGCGAGACGAAAGCCTCCACCAGCTTCGCGTGACGGGGCGAGGCATTGCGACCGACCGTGCCCAGCAGCATTTCGTAATAGGTGACGACGGAAACGACGATCTGGTGCTGGCCGTCCGCGGCCCGCTGCAGCCGCTCGAGCACCAAAGCCGGGCGCTCGCGCATGATGAACGAGCAGATATTGGTATCGAGCATATAGATGGCGAGCATCGTGTCTTTCCGTGCCGCGCCTTCAGCGGCCCCCGCCGCCAGGCTTCCCGTCATCATCGAGGGAGAAACGCCCCTCCTCGATCAGGTCGGGCCGCTCGTCCAGGAAATCCGCATCGCCAGGCGGCTCGGTCTTGAGCGAAAGCCAGTCCGGCCGGACGGGACGCAGCACGATCGCATCGCCCCGCCGCTCGATGGTCAACTCGCTCACGCCATGGAACTCGAAGTCCTTGGGCAGGCGGATCGCCTGGTTGCGGTTGTTGCGGAAGATGGACACGGTGCGCAGCATGACGGGCTCTCCACGACGAGGAGAGCATCTTAACATATGCCGGGCATATGGCAATTCCCTCGCCCGAGCCGCGGGCGGGTCGCCGGTGTTCAGCCGATCTCTTCCGACTCGATCACGCGGGTGCCCTGCCGTCCTTCCATGGCGGCCGCGATCAGGCTGGTCGCGATCCGGGCCGGGGTGACGGCGCGGTAGCGGGCGGGGATCAGGGGACGCAGCAGGCGGAAGGCCATGGCGCCCAGTTCCTCGAGGCCGCGCGGCGGATCGCGCCTCGCATCGATCATCGACGGCCGGACGATGGTCAGCGACGGATAGCCGAGGGCGCGCAGCCCCGCCTCCATCTCGCCTTTGGTGCGGAGATAAAACGACGGCGAGGCGGCCGACGCGCCCACGGAGGAGACGACCGCCAGCGACCGCGCCCCGGCCCGCCGCGCCGCCGCCGCCGTGGCGATCACCAGATCGAGATCGACCCGGCGAAAGGCTTCGCGGCTGCCGGCGATTTTCTGCGTGGTGCCCAGCACGGAAATCACCGCATCGCAGGCCCAGACGTCGCTCTCGGCCGGCAATATGGCGAAATCGGTCACCGGATTGGTCAGCCTGGGGGCCGGGGGCAACGGCCGCCGGGTCGGCGCCATGACCTGCGTGATACGAGGATCGGCCAGCGCCTGTTCGAGCACCGCGCGACCGACGGCGCCCGTGGCGCCCAGAAGCAGGAATTTCATCCGTCGTCCGTTCCAGACCAAAGAAAGGCCCGCCGAGATTGCCGGCTCGGCGGGCCAGTATTGAGTGGATGATGTCCTAGTCGAAACGGCAGACCGGCGGCTCAGGCCCGGACCATCGGGCGCTGCTTGAGGGTGCTGGTCCACGCCTCTAAATTAGGCGGGAATCCCGAATCCGCGCAAGCGGGGTCGCCCCGAAACGGGGCATTCGGCCCATGGTTTCAACACCATATCCGGCACAGTTGAATGCTTGTGGATCACACGTCGGGATTTGCCGCGACCAGCTCCGCCAGGCGTCGCATCCGCCTGTCCCTGATGCCAAGGGATTCAAGCGCGGCGAGTGCCATGAGAAGATATTCGCGGCTGCTGCCCAGATGTCCCGCCGCCGTGCACAGGGCGGCCACCGTCTCCGATTCGGGCAGGCGCCCGGTATAGCGGGGGTTGGCGCGATTGATGACGAAGGTCAGCGCCCGGTGGGACCCCGACGCCGTCTCGACCGTGACCCAGCGCGGATGATAGGCGCCGCTCAGCATTTCCCGGCGCCAGACGAGGCGAAGCTCTTCCTCGGCCTCGGTCCGGTCGATGCGGAACGACAGGCCCCGGCACGAACCGCCGGCTTCAAGGCCAAGGACAAGGCCCGGCCGCTCGGGCGTGCCGCGACCGATCGGCGTCCACAGGCAGAACTGGCGATGCCAGCCGCGCACCATCCCGACCTCGTGACCCCGATGGCGGATCGCCGGGTTCCACATCAGGGAGCCATAGCCGAACAGCCAGACATCACCGGACGGCGCGCTGGCGAGCGCGGCCTGAAGCGAGGCTTCCCGTTCTTCGGGGGTGAGAAACTGCATATAGCCGGGCGGCAGCATCTGCTGGATGAGGGTATCGAACCCATCCGCCGCCAGCACGTCCCGGCTGAGGCTCAAAGGTAAGAACCCTCAGCCCGGATTGGCCAGCTTCGCCTCGAGAACGGCGAGACGCTCGGCCAGGACTTCGTTCTCGGCCCTGGCCTTGGCGGCCATGGCCTTCACGGCCTCGAACTCGTCGCGGGGGACGAGCTTCATGTCGGCGACGAAGCGTTCCACCAGCTGGCGGACGACACCGTCCGCTTCCTGGCGAACGCCCTGGAGAGCACCAACGGCACCCGTGGCGAGACGGGCGATATCATCGAGAAAGCGGTTTTCGGTCTGCATGATGCATCTACTTTGCCCCGGGCGCGCCGCCGATGCAACGGCTGGCGAAAGCGCCGCTTGCCGCGGGCTTGACATGGGGATGGGGGCGGCCGACAAACCGCCTCGCCTCTCCTGCGGAGCACGCCTGATGTTCACGACGCTTCCCCTCGTCGCCTTCCCCGCGATCGATCCCGTGGCGATCGAACTCGGGCCGCTGGTGATCCGCTGGTATGCCCTCGCCTATGTCGCCGGCATCCTGCTGGGCTGGCGCCTGGCCATGCGCCTGGCCGCCCGGCCGGGCACGGCGGTCCTGCCGCGCGAGGTTGACGACCTCGTGGTCTGGATCACCCTCGGCATCATCCTCGGCGGGCGGATCGGCTATATCCTGTTCTACAATTTCGACCAGTATCTGGCCGATCCCTGGCAGGCGCTGCGCGTCTGGCAGGGTGGCATGTCGTTCCACGGCGGCTTGATCGGCGTCATCCTCGCCGTCGTGCTTTTCGCCCGCAACCGGGGCATCCCCCTGCTGGCCCTTGGCGACATCGTCGCGGCGGTGGTGCCGATCGGCCTGTTCTTCGGCCGCATCGCCAATTTCATCAATGGCGAGTTGTGGGGCCGGCCCAGCAATGCCGCCTGGGCCATGATCTTTCCCCATGACGGCAGTCAGTTGCCGCGCCACCCCAGCCAGCTCTATGAAGCCTTCCTCGAAGGCATCTGCCTGTTCGCCCTCCTGATGGTGCTGAACGCGAAGGGCATCCGGCGCAACATGGGCGCGCTGACCGGCGTCTTCCTGGTCGGCTATTCGGCGGCGCGGATCTTCTCGGAATTCTTCCGCGAGCCCGATCCCCAGCTCGGCTTCCTTTTCTTCGCCTCGACCATGGGGCAGTTGCTGTCGATCCCGATGGCCCTGATCGGCCTGTGGCTGCTGGTCACCGCCGGTGGCCGCCCGGCGCCCGACCGCAGCGCCCTCGCCGACGATACCGGCAAGGCATGACCCCGCTCGGCCGGCTGCTGGCGCGGCGGATCGCGGCCGAAGGACCGTTGCCGGTCGCGGCCGTGATGGCCGAGGCCCTCGCCCATGAAGCACACGGCTATTATCAGGTGCGGGAGCCGTTCGGTGCCGCCGGCGATTTCATCACCGCGCCCGAGATCAGCCAGATGTTCGGCGAATTGCTCGGTCTCTGGCTGGGCGCGGTCTGGCAATCGATGGGCTCGCCGGCCCGGGTCATCCTGGGCGAGTTCGGCCCTGGCCGGGGCACCCTGATGGCCGACGCGCGCCGGGCGCTTGCCCGCGTGCCGGGCTTTCCGCTCCACGCCCCGGTGCATCTGGTCGAGACCTCGCCGCGCCTTCGCGCCCTGCAGATCGAGACGATCAGGGCGCCCGTCGTCCATCACGACACGACCGATGGCCTGCCTTCGGATGCCCCCCTCCTCCTCCTCGCCAATGAATTCTTCGATGCCCTGCCGATCCGTCAGGCCGTCTTCACCGGCGAAGCCTTCCACGAGCGGATGGTCGGGCTCGACCGGGACGATGGACTGATTTTCGGCCTCGCGCCCGAGCCGCTTTCGCCGCATCTACTGCCACCGCACGAAGCGCCGGAGGACGGTGCCGTGCTCGAATGGTCGCCAGCCTCGATCGCCATCGCCGCCGAGCTGGGCCGGCGGCTGGCGGCACAGGGCGGCGCGCTGCTGGCGATCGACTATGGCGCGGCGCACCGGGGTTTCGCCGACACGCTGCAGGCGGTTTCGCGTCATCGTTATGCCGAGATCCTGACGACCCTGGGCGAGGCGGATCTGACCGCCCATGTGAATTTCGCCCATCTGGCCGCCGCCGCCACGGCGCAGGGTGCCCGCGCCTTCGGCCCGGTGCCCCAGGGCGACCTGTTGCGCGGTCTTGGCATCGACCTGCGGGCGCGGCGCCTCGCCGCGAACCAGCCGGCGGCACGGGACCAGATATACGCCGCCCATCACCGGTTGACCGCGCCCGACCAGATGGGCAGCCTGTTCAAGGCGCTGGCCCTTTGCAGCGCCGCTACTCCGCCACCCCCGGTATTCGACGCGATCTGATGCAACAGCCGCCCTGCTTCCGCTCCGGCGCCCTCGCTGGCCTGTCTCATGGTTTCTTCGGCCGCAAGGGCGGAGTATCCGAAGGGATCTATTCCTCGCTGAACTGCGGTCTTGGTTCCGACGATGCCCGCGACGCGGTGATGGAGAATCGGGATCGCATCGCCGGGGCGATCGGCGCGACCGCCCTGCTCTCGCTCTATCAGGTGCATAGTTGCGACGTGGTGACGGTGGACAGCCCCTGGACCCCGGGCGAAGGCGCCAAAGCCGATGCCATGGTGACCCGGCAACGGGGCATCGCCCTTGGCATCCTGACCGCGGACTGCGCCCCCATCCTCTTCGCCGACCGGGCCGCTGGTGTCATCGGCGCCGCCCATGCCGGCTGGAAGGGGGCGCTGGGCGGCATCGCCGAGGCGACGGTGGCGGCCATGGTGACCCTCGGCGCCGAGCCGTCGCGGATCGCCGCCGTGATCGGCCCCTGCATCGGCCGCGCTTCCTACGAGGTCGGGCCGGAGTTCGAGGCCCGCTTCATCGAGTTGGACGGCGCCGACTCGGCCCGCTTCTTTCACCGGCCGGATCCCGCCGCCCGGCCCCATTTCGACCTGCCCGCCTATGTCGCGGCCCGGCTGCGCCGCGCCCATGTCGGCACGCTTGAACTGACCGGCCTCGATACATTCGCGGGCGAAGGCGATTTCTTCTCGTTCCGCCGCACTACCCATCGCGGCGAAGGCGACTACGGCCGCGAAGTCGCCGCCATCATGCTCGACTGAAGGACGCCATGCCCCACATCCTGTTCTTCACCGCTTTCCTGGTGCTTGGCCTGCTTGCCAGCTGCGTCATGATCTGACCGCCCGGCGGCCTCCCTTGCGTGGCCGTCAGCCCACAGTTGCGCCGATAAATGGTCAGCCTCGTTTACAGCCCCGTGACGGCTTGTTAAAAAGCGCGCGCGTTTCGCGGTGCCGATGGCGCCGCGTCCAACCATCCATTCCCCATGGATCAACGAGCGGGTTCGATCATGAAAGTGCTGGCCGGCAACAGTAACCGACCGCTGGCAGAGGCGATCGCCGCCTACCTGAATCTGCCGATGACCAAGGCCAGCGTCCGGCGCTTCTCCGATCAGGAGATTTTCGTCGAGATTCAGGAAAACGTGCGCGGCCAGGATGTCTTCGTCATCCAGTCGACGTCCTATCCGACCAACGACAATCTGATGGAACTGCTGGTCTGCATCGATGCGCTGCGCCGTGCCTCGGCCAAGCGGATCACGGCCGTCGTGCCCTACTTCGGCTATGCCCGGCAGGACCGGAAACCCGGCCCCCGCACGCCGATCTCGGCCAAGCTGGTGGCCAATCTGATCACCACCGCCGGGGCCAACCGGGTGCTGACCCTCGACCTCCACGCCGGTCAGATTCAGGGCTTCTTCGATATCCCGACCGACAATCTCTTCGCGGCGCCGGCCTTCGTGAACGACATCAAGGAACAATACGGCACCGAGGAACGGTTGATGATCGTGTCGCCCGACGTCGGCGGCGTGGTCCGCGCCCGGGCGATCGCCAAGCGCATCGACGCCGATCTCGCCATCGTCGACAAGCGGCGCGAGAGGGCCGGCGAGTCGGAAGTGATGAACATCATCGGCGACGTCGCCGGCCGCCGCTGCATCCTGGTCGACGATATCGTCGACTCGGCCGGCACCCTGTGCAACGCGGCCGGCGCGCTGCGGGCCAAGGGCGCCAAGGCGGTTTCCGCCTATGTCAGTCATGGCGTCTTGTCGGGCGGCGCCGTCGCCCGCGTCTCGGCCTCGCAGCTCGAATCGCTGGTGATCTCGGATTCGATCCAGGCGACGGAGGCGGTGCGCCTGTGCCGCAACATCCGCCGCGTCTCGATCGCCCCCCTGATCGCCGAAGCCATGCGCCGCATCAACGACGAAACCTCGGTCTCCAGCCTGTTCGACTGAACGGGAACCGGATCCACGAAAAAGGGGCCGTCTCGCGGCCCCTTTTTTTATGGGGCGCCCCTATTCGGCCGCTTCCGCCAGAGCCGCCGGCCGGGGGGCGTGGCCCCGCGCCGTTCCATACACGACGGCCGCGACGCCGATCACCGTGACGGCGGCGACGTAATGGGCCGGGGCCAGCGGATCGACCGCGACCAGCAGCGAGACGACGAGCGGGGTGAGCCCGCCCGAAATCGCATAGGCGACATTGTAGGAGAACGACAGGCCGGTGAAGCGGACCGCCGGCGGGAAGGCGCGGACCATGACGACGGGCACGACGCCGATGACACCGACGCAGAAACCGGCCATCGCATCGATCGGCAGCAACAGGGTGGGATCGGCCGCTGGCCCGAGGTACAGCGCATAGGCGGCCGCGATCAGCAGCACACCGCCGACGAGGGTGACGATGCGTGGACCGTGACGGTCGAGCAGCAGGCCGACGACAATGGCCGAGATGGTCAGGGTCAGGGTCGCGGCGACATTGGCGATCAGCGTGTCCGTCGCCGGAATGCCGTGCAGCTTCTGCATCAGGCCCGGCGTCATCAGGATCAGGACGACGATGCCCGCCGTCAGCATCCAGGTCGCCAGCATCGAGACGATCACCGCCCGGCCGTGGTCGCGCAGCACGAGTTTCAGCGGCAGTTCGTCGGCCGTTTCCTTCAGTTTCCGCATTTCCTCGAACACCGGCGTCTCTTCGAGCCAGCGCCGCAGATACATGGCGATCAGGCCGAAGATGCCGCCGACGACGAAGGGAATGCGCCAGGCGTAGCCGATCACCTCGTCCGGCGTGAAGACGCTGTTGATCGCCGTCGCCATCAGGGAGCCGAGCAGGATGCCGCCGGTAAGGCCTCCGGTGAGCAGGCCGCAGGCGAAGCCGATATGGCGGGCCGGTACATGTTCCGAAACGAAAACCCAGGCCCCCGGCGCTTCGCCGCCGATGGCCGCGCCCTGCAACGCGCGCATCACGACGAGGAGCAGCGGCGCGGCATAGCCGATCGTTTCGTACGTCGGCATCAGGCCGATGATCAGCGTCGGCATCGCCATCAGGAAGACCGACAGGGTGAACATGCGCTTCCGCCCGACCAGATCGCCGAAATGCGCCATGACGATGCCGCCCAGCGGCCGGGCCAGATAGCCGGCGGCGAAAATGCCCCAGGTCTGCACCTGCGACAGCCAGTCCGGCATCGAGGCCGGAAAGAAGACATGGCCGATCGCCGCGGTGAAAAAGACATAGATGATGAAATCGTAGAATTCGAGCGCACCGCCAAGCGACGCGAGGGCCAGGGTCTTGGCGTCGCGGCCGGTCAACCGGTGCGCGCCGGGGCTTGCGGAACGTGCGGACATGTCGGGTGCTCTCGGATTCTCGTGCTGATTTGCGAGGGCAGACGCAATCCCACAAAAGCCGGCGCCGCACCACCGCCGCCGCGTCATCGGTGCCCTGCGGATCCGTCACGCCTGGACCGGATACAGATCAATTATTGATATGTCATCTATCCAAGGACCCGGCGAACCATGCCCGAGACCCCAGACCCGCGCCCCGGCTTCGGCGCCCTCCTCGGCCAGACCGCAAGGTCATGGCGCCGCGCGGTCGACCGGGGCCTGCAGCCCTTCGGCCTGACCGAGGCGACCTGGCTGCCCCTCGTCCATCTGGCCCGCACGCCCGAGCCGATGCGCCAGAAGCAGATCGCCGCCGTGCTGAACCTCGACGGCTCGGCCGTGGTGCGCCTGCTCGACACGCTGCAGGCCGCCGGCCTGATCGAGCGCCGGGAGGACAGCGACCGCAGGGCGAAGGCGATCACCCTGACCCCCGCCGGCCAGCGCATCGCCGACAAGGCGGAGGCCACCGCCCGGCAGGTCCGGGAAGGCGCCCTCGCCGGTCTGTCGGATGAGGATCTGGCGACCGCCGCCCGCGTGCTGGGCCAGATCTGCGCCACGCTGCGGCAAGGGGCCGAGCCTTGAGCCCGGACGCACCCCGGCGCGCGCCGCTGTGGCTCCTCGCCCTGCTGACCTTCAGCGGCACGCTGGCGATGCATATCTTCGTGCCGGCCCTGCCCCGCGCCGGTGCCGATCTGGGCGCCCCGCCCGCGACCATGCAGCTGAGCATCAGCCTCTATATCCTCGGCCTTGCCTTTGGCCAGCTGGTCTACGGCCCGCTGGCGGACCGTTTCGGTCGCCGGCCGGTGCTGATGGCGGGACTTGTCCTCTACACGCTGGCGGGCTTCGCCGCCGCGCTGGCGCCCGATGCCGGGGCGCTGATCGCGGCGCGACTCTTTCAGGCGCTGGGCGGCTGCGCCGGACTGGTGCTGGGCCGCGCCATCGTGCGCGACCTGTCGACCGGCGGCGATGCCGCGAGGCGCATGGCGCTGATGAACCTGATGGTGGTGATCGGCCCCGGCGTCGCCCCCCTGATCGGCGGCGCCCTGTCCGAGGGTATCGGCTGGCGCGCCATCCTGTGGTCGCTGTGCGGCCTTGGCCTCGCCAATCTCCTGCTGACCTGGCGCCTGCTGCCCGAGCCGCCGCGAGCGGCGCCGGGCGATGTCGCGCAGGTCCTGCGCAACTACCTCGGCCTTCTGCGCTCCCCGGCCTTCCTGGGCTATGCCGTTGGCGGCGCCTGCGCCACCACCTCGATGTATGCCTATGTCGCCGCCGCGCCCTATATCTATACCGACGAACTGGGCCGGCCGCCGTTTGAGGTCGGCATCTATCTCGCCCTGCTGATCCTCGGCATCTGGACCGGCAGCATCCTCGCGAGCTGGCTGGCCAGCCGCGTGGCGCCCCGCCGGATGCTGAGCTTCGGCAACGGCCTCAGCCTGCTCGCCGCCGCCCTGCTGCTGGGCCTCGTGCTGGCCGGCCAGATCACCGTGCCGCTGCTGGTCGGATTGATGTTCTGCTTCACCTTCGGCATGGGCGTCGCCTCCCCCGCCGCCATGACCCAGGCGATCAGCGTCGATCCCCGCGCCGTCGCCTCCGCTTCCGGGCTTTATGGTTTCGTACAGATGGCCATCGGTGCGCTATGCTCCGTTCTCGCCGGTGTGGGGGCCAGTCCGGTGCTGGCCGCCGCGCTGGTCCTGACGGTGGCCGGAATCGTGGCGCAGGCGTCGTTTCGCCTCGCGGATCGCGCGGGACGGCCCTGATCCTCGCGTTTCAAATTGCGCCGACCGGCCATTTGCGCTATCAACCCGCGTTCATCGACGCCCGCACCCCTGGAGGCGGGCGTTTACTATTGGAGATACAGATGCGCAAGATCGCTACTCTCGCCGTCGAGGCGCGCGACCGGGCTGGTAAGGGGTCCGCCCGGGCCGCCCGTCGCGCCGGTCGAGTCCCCGCCGTGATCTACGGCAACAAGGAAGCCGCCGAAGTCGTTTCGGTCGAGGCGAAGTACCTGGACCGCGAACTCGCCTCGGGCAAGTTCCTGTCGACGGTCTTCGACCTGACCATCGACGGCCGCACCGAGCGCGTTCTGCCGCGCGACGTGCAGTTCCACCCCGTCACCGACCGCGCCCTGCATGTCGATTTCATGCGGATCGCCAAGGACGGCATGATCACCGTCGAAGTGCCGGTGGTCTGCGTCGATCAGATCGCCAGCCCGGGCATCAAGAAGGGCGGCGTTCTCAACATCGTCCGTCATGTCGTCGAGCTGAAGGCCCCCGCCGACGCGGTGCCGGAACAGCTGACCGTGTCCCTCGCCGGCCTCGATATCGGCGATTCGGTGCACATCAGCGCCGTCGCCCTGCCGGAAGGCGTCATCCCGACGATCGCCCACCGCAACTTCACGGTCGTGACCATCGCCCCGCCGACCGGTGGTCCGGAAGTTCCGGCCGCCGCCGCCGAGGCAGCGCCCGCGAAAAAGGGCAAGAAGTAATCAGTCCCGTAACCCGCCGGTCTTCGGGCCGGCGGGTCGCCCCCCTCTTCCGGGGCACGGTATCCAGGGAGACAGGCGCCGATGATCGTCCTCGTCGGTCTCGGCAATCCCGGCACCCCATATGCCGGCAATCGCCACAACATCGGTTTCATGGCGCTGGACGCGATCCAGTCGCGCCACCGTTTCTCGCCGTGGAAGCGCGCCTTCCAGGGTGAAGTCGCGGAAGGCAAGTTCGGTGCCGGCGGCGACAAGATCCTGCTGCTGAAGCCCATGACCTTCATGAACGAAAGCGGCCGCTCGGTCGGCGAGGCCGCGCGTTTCTACAAGATCGGCTCGGCCGATCTGATCGTCTTCCACGACGAACTCGACGTCGCGGCCGGGCGCATCAAGGTGAAGAAGGGCGGCGGGCACGCCGGGCATAACGGCCTGCGCTCGATCGACGCCCATCTCGATCCCGAATACCGCAGGGTCCGCCTCGGCATCGGCCATCCGGGCGACAAGGCGCAGGTAACGCGCCACGTCCTCGGCGATTTCGCGAAAGCCGACCGGGTCTGGCTCGAGCCCCTGCTCGACGCCGTCGCCGACGCGGCCCCGCTCCTCGTCGAAGGCAATGACGCCGCGTTCCAGACCAGGGTTGCGCTGTTGACGGCGCCGCCGAAGCCGGCCAAACAACCGCCGGCCAAACCATCAGGAGAGTGACATGGGTTTCAAATGCGGCATCGTCGGCCTTCCCAACGTCGGCAAGTCGACCCTGTTCAACGCCCTGACGGAAACAGCGGCCGCCGCGGCGGCCAATTACCCCTTCTGCACGATCGAGCCCAATGTCGGCCTGGTGCCGGTGCCGGATCCCCGCCTCGACACGATCGCCAGGATCGGCGGCTCGGCCCAGATCATTCCGACCCAGATCACCTTCGTCGACATCGCCGGCCTCGTTCGCGGCGCGTCCAAGGGTGAAGGCCTCGGCAACCAGTTCCTGTCGCATATCCGCGAGGTTGACGCGGTCTGCCATGTCCTGCGCTGCTTCGAGGATGGCGACATCACCCATGTCGAAGGCCGCGTCGATCCGATCGCCGATGCCGAGATCATCGAAACCGAGCTGATGCTGGCCGACCTCGAGAGCCTCGAGAAGCGCGTGCCGGCCCTGCAGAAGAAGTCGAAGGGCGGCGCCGACGAGGAGACCAAGGTCCGCCTCGCGCTGATGGAACGCGCCCTCCTCGTCCTCCGCGAAGGCAAGCCCGCCCGCGTGGTCGAGGTCTCGGCCGACGAGAAGGCGATCTTCCAGACCCTCGACCTGATCACGGCGAAGCCCGTGCTTTACGTCTGCAATGTCGAGGAAGCCTCGGCCGCCACCGGCAACCGCTTCACCGCCCTCGTCGCCGACAAGGCCAAGGCGGAAGGCGCGGCCTATGTGGTGATTTCCGCCGCGATCGAGGCGGAAGTCGCCCAGCTCGATGCCGAGGAGCGCAGCGTGTTCCTGTCGGATCTCGGGCTCGAGGAAACCGGCCTGTCGCGTCTCATTCGCGCCGGCTACGCCCTGCTGGGCCTCATCACCTATTTCACCGTGGGGCCCAAGGAAGCGCGAGCCTGGACCATCGTGAAGGGCACCAAGGGACCGGGCGCCGCCGGTGTCATCCATTCCGATTTCGAGCGCGGCTTCATCCGCGCCGAAACCATGGCCTATGACGACTATGTGAAGTTCAACGGCGAATCCGGCTGCAAGGACGCCGGGCGCCTGCGCCTGGAAGGCAAGGATTACACCGTCGCCGATGGTGACATCCTGCATTTCCGCTTCAACGCCTGACGCAACGTCGCGGGCGGGGCACGAGCATTGCACCCGCCCGCCCCGCCGACTAAAGTCCCGCCCGTGGGTTTGGGCAGGGTGAGCTTATGGCGGATTTCCTCCACTTCGAGGATTTCGAGGTCGGGTCCAGCACGGTTTATGGCGAGAAACTCGTCACCGAGGCGGAAATCATCGCCTTTGGCCGCGAGTTCGACCCCCAGCCGATTCATGTCGATCCGGTTGCCGCCGCCGAATCATCCTTCGGCGGGCTGATCGCCTCCGGGCTCCATTCCTGTTCCATGATGATGCGCCTGATGTGCGACGGCTACATGCTGCGCTCCGCCTCGCGCGGCTCGCCCGGGGTGGACGAGGTGCGTTATCTCGCCCCCGTGCGGCCGGGCGATGTCCTGCGGGTGCGCGTCACCGTGCTGGAAACCCGGCGTTCCGCCTCGCGGCCGGAAATGGGCATCGTCTCGGCCCGGCACGAATTGCTGAACCAGCGGGACGAAGTCGTCCTGCTGATGACCAGCAAGGTGATGATGGGCAGCCGCGACGCGGGAGCTGCCGCATGAGCGCCCTCGGCCGCCGCGACTGGCTGGAAGATTTCACCGTCGGCGCCAAGGAAAAGGCCGGCACGATCGCCTTCAGCGAAGACGAGATCATCGCCTTCGCCCGCGCTTTCGACCCGCAGAGTTTCCATGTCGACCCCGAGGCGGCCCGTATGTCGCCCTACGGCGGGCTGATCGCGTCCGGCTGGCATACGATGTCCAAGCTCATGAAGGTGGTCTCCGGCGGGGCGGTCGCCGCTGGCGGCGCCGGCTTCATCGCTTCGCCCGGTTTCGAGGACCTGCGCTGGCTGCGGCCGGTGCGCCCGGGCGACGTGCTCGATGTCTGGATCGAGACGCTTTCGGTCACGCCTTCGGCCAGCAAGCCAGGCCAAGGCCTGATCATCCAGCACTTCACGGCCGTCGACGCCGCGGGCCGCGTGGTCTGCAGCGTGATGGGCAAGGTTTTCTTCAAGCGGCGGGGGACGGCATGAGCGGTGAATGGGTCGAGCTCGTCGCAAGCGACGGCCACAGGTTCCAGGCCTATCATGTGAAGCCCGAGAGCGAGGAAGCCCCGCGCGGCGGCATCGTCGTCGCCATGGAAATCTTCGGCGTCAACGGCCATATCCAGGCCGTCGCGGACGGTTTCGCCGCCGAAGGCTACGAAGTCATCGCGCCGCAGCTCTACGATCGGGCGGAACCGGCCATCGACCTGCCCTATGACGCCGAGGGCATCGCCCGGGGCCGCGCCCTTCGCGAACAGGTGGGCTGGGAAGGCCCGATGCTGGATGTCGGCGCCTGCGTCACCCATCTGCGCCAGGGCGAGGCCAAGATGCCGGTTGGCATCGTCGGTTATTGCTATGGCGGGGCGATCGCCTGGCTGGCGGCGGCGCGGGTGCCCAATCTCGGCTGCGCGGTCGGCTATTACGGCACGGCCATCCTCAATTTCATGAACGCGACGCCCAAGTGCCCGACCATGCTGCATTTCGGCTCCAAGGATCAGACGATCCCCGAGGACAAGATCGAGGCCCTGGCGGAAAAGCATCCGGAAGTCGCCATCCACGTCTATGACGCGGACCACGGCTTCAATTCCGACCGAAGGGCGAATTACGACGAGGCGGCCGCCAGGCTGGCGCGGGAGCGGACCCTCGATTTCCTCGCCGCGCATCTGCGCTAGGGCGCGACCTCAGCCGAGATCGCGCAGCCGGGCGATACGGTCCGCCAGGGCGGGATGGGTCGCCATCAGCGCGCCCGCCGTCGCCGAGAAATCGCGGAACGGGTTGACGATGAAAAGATGCTGGATGGCCCGGTTCGCCCTATCATAGGGCACCGTGGAATTGCCCAGCTTCTCCAGCGCCGAGATCAGCGCCAGCGGGTTGCGCGTCAGCCGGGCGCTGGTCGCGTCGGCGAGATATTCCCGCTGGCGGGAAATCGCCATCTGCACCAGTTTCGCCGCCAAAGGCGCGATGATCGCCGCGACGATCAGCAGGATCACCAGGACGATCTGCAGGCCATTGCCCTTGTCGTTGCCGCGGGCGCGCCCCATGCGGCCGAAGCGGCCAAGCCGCAGGATGCCGTCGGACAGCAGCACGATCAGCCCGACGAAAACGCCGACCGCCGTGCCATAGCGAACGTCGAGATTGAGCACATGGCCCATCTCGTGACCGATGACCGCCTGCAACTCCTCGCGGCTCAAACTGTTCAGCAGGCCGCGCGTGACGGCGACGGCGACATGGTCGCGGCTCATGCCGGTGGCGAAGGCATTGAGGGCCTCGGTCTCCATGATGGCGACCCGGGGCTTGGGCACGCCGGCGGCGATGGCCATTTCCTCGACCACATTATGCAGCTGGGGCGCCGCCGCCGCGTCGACCTCCCGTGCCCCCGCGAGAGCGAGAACGATCCTGTCGCCCGCCTTCATGGTGATCAGCGTCCAGATCAGACTGATCGCGATCATGATCAGGGCGAAGGCCAGGCCAAGGCCCGAGGCCGCCGGGTTGAAGCGAGGATCGCCCTCCGCCGATTCGACGGTCGCGCCCAGCAGATAGGCGAGCACGGCGCCGATCGCGATCATCACGGCGATCAGAATCACCGTGTTGCGGCGGTTGCGACGGGCCGCCGCCTCGAAATCGGTCGAGACGAGACCGCCCCTGCCCTCCCCGGTCACGGCGGTCACCTCAGCGCAGCGAAACCTTGATCGGGGCGGTTTCCGCCGCCGGCACCTCGAAATATTCATGCGGACCGAAGCCGCCGAGGCGTCCGACGACATTCGACGGGAACTGTTCGATCCGGTTGTTCTGCGCCATCACGCTGTCGTTGTAGTGCTGGCGGGCAAAGGCGATCTTGTTCTCGGTCGAGGTCAGCTCTTCCATCAGGCTGCGGACATTCTCGTTCGCCTTCAGCTCGGGATAAGACTCGGCGAGGGCGAAGAACCTGCCCAGCGCGCCCGCGAGCTGCGCCTCGGCCGGGCCGGAAGCGGCCGGCGTATGGGCGTTCATCGCGGTATTGCGCGCGGCGATCACCTGTTTCAGCGTTTCCTGCTCGTAGCCCATGTAATCCTTGGCGACTTCGACAAGGTTGGGAATGAGGTCGTAGCGACGCTTCAGCTGGACATCGATCTGCTTCCAGCCGTTGCCGACCTGGTTGCGGCCGGCGACGAGGCCGTTGTAGGTCGCGACCGCATAGACGGCCAGCGCGACGACGAGACCAAGGACGATCCAACCGAACATCTTCTTCTCCTTCAGCCGAGAACCCGGCCGGCGATGGCGTCGAGCCGGGCGACCAGCACGGGATCCCGCGCCGGCGGCGGCGTGATCAGCGCATGTTCCAGCGCCCTGTCGCAGCCGTGCGGGCAGACATGGGGCCGTTTCGCGGCCAGCAGGGGCGCCATGCCCTTGACCAGCGCGCGGGCGGCCTGGGCGTTGCGGTGCATGACCTCGACGATCGCGTCGACCTCGACCGCGCCATGTTGCTCGTGCCAGCAGTCGAAGTCTGTGACCATGGCCACGCTGGCGTAGCAAATCTCGGCTTCGCGGGCGAGTTTCGCCTCGGGCATGTTGGTCATGCCGATGACGTCGCAGCCCCATGAGCGGTAAAGATTCGATTCGGCCCTTGTCGAGAATTGCGGCCCTTCCATCGCCAGATAGGTGCCCCCCCTGTGCAGCGTCACCTCGGCGAAATCGCCCGCTTCCTCGACGAGATCGCCGAGCCGGGCGCAGACCGGATCTGCGACCGAGACATGGGCGACGAGCCCATGACCGAAGAAACTCTTCTCCCGGGCGAAGGTGCGGTCGATGAATTGATCGACGATGACGAAAGTGCCGGGCGGCAGGCCTTCCCGGAACGAGCCGCAGGCGGACATCGACAGGATGTCGGTGACGCCGAGGCGCTTCAACGCGTCGATATTGGCCCGGTAGTTGATGTCGGTCGGCGACAGGCGGTGCCCGGCGCCATGACGCGGCAGGAAGGCGATGTCGATCCCGCCGAGCCGGCCGACGGTGATGGCGTCCGATGGCGCGCCAAAGGGCGATTGAACATGAACTGCCCGGCGATCCTCGATCCCCTCGATGTCATAGAGACCGCTGCCCCCGATCACGCCCAGCATCGCCATCATGTCGTCCTTGCCCGAATATGCGCACCAAAGAAAAAGGGGAGGCTTTCGCCTCCCCTCATCATCGCCCAAGACTGGGGCAGATCAATGGTCCTGAACCTCAGTGACCCTGAACCTTCCGGCGCACCTTGCGATAGGTGAGGAAGGTGAAGATGGTCAGCAGGCCGAGGAAGCCCATGACCTTGACGCCAGCGCGCTTGCGATCTTCCAGCTTGGGCTCGGCGGCCCACATCAGGAAGGTCGAGACGTCGCGCGACATCTGCTCGAGGCTCGCCTTGGTGCCGTCGGCATAGGTCACCTGATCGTCGCTCAGCGGCTTCGGCATGCCGATGGCATTGCCCGGGAAGACGGCATTGTATTCCTTGCCTTCCGGCAGGACGAAGCCGGCCGGCGCCTCGTGGTAACCGGTCAGGAGCGCGTGGATGTAATCCGGGCCACCGACGCGGGCCTTGCCCATCAGCGACAGATCGGGCGGCAGCGCGCCGCCATTGGCCGCGCGGGCCGCCAGCTCATTCGGGAAAGGCGAATGGAAGCGGTCGGAGGGCTTGGCCTTCGCGGTCGTCGGATCGCCGACTTCGTCGAGGGCGGGCACTTCATACTGGGCCGCCAGCGCCTTCACCTCGGCTTCCGAGAAGCCGATGTCCTGAAGGTTGCGATACGACAGATATTTCATCGAGTGACAGGAGGCGCAAACCTCCTTGTACACCTGATAGCCACGCTGGAGCGCGGCGCGATCGAAGGTGCCGAAGGCGCCGTTGAAGCTCCAGTCGAGCTTCTCCATGTGGGCGCCTTCAGACGCCTGGGCGACGCCGGCGCCGAGGCCGAGAGCGAGCAGCGCCGCGGCGCCGATCTTGAACGGGGACATGGTCATCTCCTCTCCCTCACGCCTTGGCCGCATCGCCGAGCACCGCTTTCGCGATGGATTCGGGGACAGGCAGCGGCTTCTCGAACCACGAGATCAGCGGCACGATGACGAGGAAGTGCGCGAAATAATAGACCGAGGCGATACGGCCGACGAGGATCCAGATCCCTTCCGCCGGCATGGCGCCGACGTAGCCGAGGAGGATGCCGTCGAGCACGAAGAGCCAGAAGGCCTGCTTGTAGATCGGACGGAACTTCGCCGAACGGACCTTCGAGAAGTCGAGATACGGCATGAAGAACAGGATCACGATCGCGCCGCCCATGGCGAGCACGCCGCCCAGTTTGTCGGGCACGGCGCGCAGGATCGCGTAGAACGGCAGGAAATACCATTCGGGGACGATATGCGCCGGCGTCACCATCGGGTTGGCTTCGATGTAGTTGTCCGGATGGCCGAGGGCGTTCGGATTGAAGAACACCCAATAGGCGAAGAACATCAGGAACACGCTGAGACCGAAGGCATCCTTCGCCGTGTAATACGGGTGGAAGGGCACCGTGTCCTGGTCGCCCTTGATCTCGATGCCGAGCGGGTTGCTCGACTTCGTGGTGTGCAGCGCCCAGAGGTGCAGGAACACCACGGCGCAGATCACGAAGGGCAGCAGGTAATGCAGCGAGAAGAAGCGGTTCAGGGTCGCGTTGTCGACCGAGAAGCCCCCCCACAGCCAGGTCACGATGTCGCCGCCGACGAGCGGCAGGGCACCGAACAGGTTGGTGATCACGGTGGCGCCCCAGAAGGACATCTGACCCCAGGGCAGCACGTAACCCATGAAGCCCGTGGCCATCATGAGGAGGAAGATCACGATGCCGAGCCACCACAGCAGCTCGCGCGGGGCCTTGTAGGAGCCGTAATAGAGACCACGGAGGATGTGGATATACACGACGACGAAGAACATCGAGGCGCCGTTGGCATGGGCATAGCGCATCAGCCAGCCGTAGTTCACGTCGCGCATGATGTGTTCGACCGAGGCGAAGGCCATGGTGACATGCGGCGTGTAATGCATGACCAGGATGATGCCGGTCACGATCTGGGCGACCAGCATGAAGCCGGCCAGGGAACCGAAGTTCCACCAGTAGTTGAGGTTACGCGGGGCCGGATAGGAGACCAGCGCGCCATCGATCGTGGAAATGATCGGAAGCCGGGCTTCGATCCACTTGATGACTTTGCTGTTGGTCTGGAACGGGGTCGACGAGCTCATGAATGTTGCCCTCAGCCGATCTTGATCTTGGTGTCGGACAGGAACTGGTATTCGGGAATAGGCAGGTTCAGCGGCGCGGGCCCCCTGCGGATGCGGCCCGAGCTGTCGTAGTGCGAGCCATGGCAGGGGCAGAACCAGCCGTCATAATCGCCCTGCTGACCGAGCGGAATGCAGCCGAGATGGGTGCAGACGCCGACCATCACGAGCCACTGCTTCTTGCCCGCCTTGACCCGGGCATCGTCGGTCTCCGGATCGCGCAGCTCGGCCAGCGGAACCTCTTCCGCTTCCTTGATTTCCTTTTCCGTGCGGTGACGCACGAAGACCGGCTTGCCGCGCCACTGCACGGTGATGCCCTGACCTTCGGCGATCTTGGAAAGGTCGACTTCGGTCGACGACAGCGCGAGCACGTCGGCCGCCGGGTTCATCTGGTCGATCAGCGGCCAGACGGTCGCGCCGACGGCAACGGCGCCAAGGCCGACGGTTGCAACGTAAAGGAAGTCGCGCCGGGTTGCCTGGCCCGACCCATGTGCATCATGGCCGGCTGAGCTGGACGTCGCCATACAAAGACCCTCTGGAAGGTATGAGAAATCTGCCCTCTTAGTGGCATCCAAAATCTTGATTGTCCAGCACCCCGCGACTTGTGACACGATGCCGCACGGGCTTTTCCGCCTTGGCGGCGGCCCCCAGATAGCGGGACCTTGCGCCGGGACCATGATGCGCCTTGCCCTCTATTGCCCCGATATCCCGCAGAACGCCGGGACCATGATCAGGCTCTGCGCCTGTCTTGGTCTCGGCGTCGATGTGATCGAGCCCTGCGGCTTCACCTTTTCGGATGCGTCACTGCGCCGCGCCGGCATGGACTATCTCGCGCGGGCCGCGATTCGGCGCCATGACGACTTCGCCGCCTTCGAGACGGCGCGGGCCGCGGCCGGCGGACGGCTTGTCCTGCTAACCACCTCGGGCGATGTCCCGCCCCACAGCTTCGCCTTCCACCCCGACGATGTGATCATGGTCGGGCGGGAAAGCGCCGGCGTGCCGCCCGAGGTCCAGGCCCTGGCCGACGCCCGCCTCCGCCTCCCCATGGTGGGGGCCGCGCGCAGCTTGAATGTGGCCGTCTCTGCCGCCATGGTCCTGCACGAAGCCCTGCGCCAGACCGATCAATTCCCCGGATAGAAGACACGTTCATGACCGACGCGCTGAAGACCCGTGCCGCCGCCTGGTTCCAGGATCTGCGTGACCGCATCTGCGCCGCCTTCGAGGCGCTGGAAGACGCCCATGCCGGCCCCCACGCCGCCCGGGCGCCCGGGCGATTCGAGCGCCAGCCCTGGGACCGGCCGGGTGGTGGTGGTGGTGTCATGTCGGTGATGCGCGGCCGCGTGTTCGAAAAGGTCGGCGTCAATATCTCGACCGTGACCGGCACCTTCAGCCCGGAGTTCGCGAAGAACATTCCGGGCGCGGCCGAGGACGGGCGTTTCTGGGCCAGCGGCATCAGCCTCGTGGCTCATCCCTGCTCCCCCCTCGTGCCGGCCGCCCATATGAACACGCGGCGGATCGAGACGACCAGGGGCTGGTTCGGCGGCGGCGGCGATCTGACCCCGACCTTTCCCGTCGACGAGGACACGACCGCCTTCCACGGCGCTTTCAAATCCGCCTGTGACCGTTTCGACGCCAGCTATTACCCGCGCTTCAAGACCTGGTGCGACGAGTATTTCTTCCTGCCGCACCGGGGCGAGGCGCGGGGTGTCGGCGGCATCTTCTACGATCAGCTGGACAGCGGCGACGCCGAGACGGATTTCGCCTTCACCCGGGCGGTCGGGGAGGCCTTTCTCGACAGCTACCCGAAACTGGTGGCCCGCCACATGGACAAGCCCTGGACGGCGGAACAGCGCGAGGCCCAATTGGTGAAGCGCGGCCGCTATGTCGAGTTCAACCTGCTCTACGACCGGGGCACCACCTTCGGCCTGAAGACGGGCGGCAACACGGAAGCGATCCTGATGTCGCTGCCGCCCGAGGTGAAATGGCCCTGAGGGGCGAATGCCGAAGGATCAGACGCCGATCGCCATGATGCGGTCGACCTTGAGGACGACCAGCAGGCCCTGATCGAGGCGGAACACGCCGTCGGCGAGATGACGCCAGCGGCTGTCGAGGGTCGGCGGATTAGCTTCGAACTGGGCATTGTCCAGTTCGATCACCTCGCCCACCGCGTCGACGAGAAGGGTGAAGGTCTCGCCCCGATGACTGACGGTGACGCCGACCCGCTTGCGGTCGCCGGTCAGCGGCGGCACCCGCAGCACTTCCCGCATGTCGATCGCCGTGACGATCTTGCCGCGCAGGTTGATGAGACCCGCGACTTCGGTCGGGGACAGGGGAACGCGGGTCACCTTTTCCGGCACCACGATATCGTGAACGTCGAGGATGGGCAGGCCGAACTGCTGACCGGCGACCGTCATGGTCACGAATTGCCGGCGTTCGCCCTGCGGCGCGCCCCGCTGTGCCTTGTCCCGTTCCTGAATTGCTGCCTCGGCCATGGTCCGTCCTCTGCGATCTTTGGCGAGTCTGACTCTCTTGCGGTTAACAGGGCGCTAATCAGCGAAGGCCGAGCAGGCGGCGCCACCACGACCGGCGCCGCGGCTGGGACGGCGCCCGCGTCTCCGCGGTGCGCGCCGCGATATCCACGCGCAAGGCGGACTGCGCCGCCGTGCCGCGGACCCGGGGCGCCTGCCATTCCCACAACGTGACCGACGAAAACAGTTTGGTTTCGGGATCGAAGCGCTCGATCGTGACCTTCACCGCCGCATGGCCGGATTTCATCCGCTCGCCGAGGGCCAGGGCATCCTCGCGATTGTCCATCACGTCGACCACATTCCAGCGACCGGCGCGCTCCACCAGAATTTCGTATACCAGCTTTCGCTCGGACAAATCGGTCATGGTCTGGCCCTGTCCTCCAGGTACTCGCAACGCCGCGCCGGACATGACGCACCCGCACTCATGATGCGCAAGGAAATCTTGACCATTGGTTACCCGCCCCGGCATTAGTTGTCGGATTATGGCTGATCCAGCGTTCGAGGCCCGCAAGTCGACTGTTTCTCCACCGCCTGCCCGTTCCGGGTTGCTGCTTCGTCTCGCCTTTTCGCCCTTCCGCGCCTTCTACCGGGCGATCCTCCGCGCCAGCCGCGAGGATTCGACCCACCTCGCGGCCTATCTCGCCTTCACCGGCCTTCTCGCGCTGTTCCCGTTCCTGATCGCCCTCGCCGCCCTTGCCGGCAAGCTGGGCACGGCCGCCTCTGCCACCCAGGCGGTACAGGCCCTGTTCACCTTCCTGCCCGAGGATGTCGCCAAGACCCTGGCCCCCGCGGTGCGGCAGGTGCTGTCGTCGGGCGGCAAGACCAATCTTCTGACCATTGGCCTCCTCGTCACGCTCTATTCCGCCGCCAACGGCATCGCCGCGCTTCGTGTCGCCCTCAACCGGGTGTATGGCGCGGTCGAGCACCGCAATTTCGTTCTGGTGAACCTGATCCACCTCGCTTTCGTGCTGCTCGGCGCGGTCGCGGTGATCGGGGTTTCCTTCGCCGTCATCCTGGGTCCGCAGCTCTGGGACTGGCTGGTCAAGCCCTATGCCCCGAAATCCTGGAGCCGTTCGCTGTGGGACATCACCCGCTATGGCACCGGCACGCTGCTGGTCTTCGGCGCCCTCGTCTTCATGCACTGGTCGCTGCCGGCCCGGCGCCTGAAAATCCACCTGGTGCTGCCCGGGGCGATGCTGACAACCGCCGGCTGGATCATATCTGCCAGTCTGTTTTCGTTGTTCCTGCGCAACCTTGGAAACTATAATGTCACATACGGAAGCCTCGGCTCCGTGGTAGTGGTACTGGTATTCTTCTACGCCAGCGCCGCTCTTCTTCTGATCGGTGCCCATTTCAACGTGGCACTTTTCAGGATCGAACCTTCAGCCCCCCCGCACCGCCAACCAAACCTTGCATTGGGTGCCATAACCGAGCTTAGCCGACGTGCTTTACGCTCGATCTTCAGGAGTACGATGACCATGAACCGCCAGACCAAGCATACGGCTTTCGCCGGACGGCTCGTGATTATCGGTTTCGGCTCGATCGGCCAGGGTGTGCTGCCGCTCATCCTGCGTCATATCGACATCGCTGCGGACCGCATCACCATCATCACCGCCGAGGAAAAAGGCGCGTCCGTCGCCGCCGAATTCGGCGTCACCTTCATGCAGGAGCCGCTCACCCGCGAAAACTTCCGCGAGCTTCTGACCCCCATGGTGGCGGAGGGCGATTTCCTGCTGAACCTGTCGGTCGATGTCTCCTCCCTCGCCCTGATCGAATTCGCGCAAGAACGCGGCGCGCTCTATCTCGACACCTGCATCGAGCCCTGGGCCGGCGGCTATACCGACACGTCGCTCAGCGCGTCCGCCCGCTCGAACTACGGCCTGCGCGAGGCGGCGCTGGCGCTGAAGGCGAAATTTCCGGAAGGGCCGACCGCCGTCATCACCCATGGCGCCAACCCGGGCCATGTCAGCCATCTGGTGAAACAGGGCCTGCTCGACATCGCCGCCGCCACCGGCGAGAAAGTCGCGCCGCCGACCAGCCGCGAAGGCTGGGCGAAGCTGGCGCAAAAACTCGGCGTCAAGGTCATCCATGTCGCCGAGCGTGACAGCCAGAAGGCCAATATCCCGAAGGCCATCGGCGAATTCGTCAATACCTGGTCGGTCGATGGTTTCGTCGGCGAAGGTTGCCAGCCGGCCGAACTCGGCTGGGGCACCCACGAGCGGCATTTCCCCGCCGATGGTGCCCGCCACGATTTCGGCGCGGGCGCGGCGATCTATCTGAAGCGGCCCGGCGCCTCGGTCCGCATCCGCACCTGGACACCGATGGAAGGTCCCTTCCACGGCTTCCTGATCACCCATTCCGAGGCGATCTCCCTCGCCGACTATCTGACCGTCGAGGAGAACGGCGAGGTCGCCTATCGCCCGACCGCCCATTACGCCTATCACCCCAGCGACGACGCCGTGCTGTCGGTCCATGAACTGGCCGGCAAGAACTGGCAGATGCAGGAGCGCAAGCGCCTGATGATGGACGAGATCATCTCGGGCTACGACGAATTGGGTGTTCTGCTGGCCGGCCATGCCAAGGGCGCCTATTGGGTCGGCTCCCATCTCGATATCCATGCCGCGCGCGAACTCGCGCCCCACAACAGCGCGACCACGCTGCAGGTGACTTCCGCCGTGCTCGCCGGCATCGTCTGGGCGATGGAAAATCCGCGCCGCGGTATCGTCGAGCCCGAGGAGATGGACTACCAGCGCTGTCTCGATATCGCCGGTGTCTACTGGGGTCCCCGCGTCGGTGTCTTCACCGACTGGACCCCGCTCGACCACCGGGCGACCCTGTTCGAGGAGGATCTCGACGCCGGGGATCCGTGGCAGTTCAAGAACATCCGCGTTATCTGATACCGGGCCATGCCTCGCCCGCCGCGCTGGCTCCCTTGCGCGGCGGGTTCCGGCGCACTAGTTTTTCCTATCGACCCCGTTTCGTCCGCCCTGAGGCGGCGTCTGGAGCAGAGCCATGAGCGATGAAGTATCCGAGCGCATCCGCCGCGATATCGACGAGAATCCGGTCGTCCTCTACATGAAGGGCACGCCGATCTTCCCGCAGTGCGGTTTCTCCGCCGCGGTGGTGCAGGTGCTGGGCCGTATCGGCGTGAAGTTCAAGGGCTTCGACGTCCTGTCCGACCCCTCGCTGCGCGATGGTATCAAGCGTTTCTCGGACTGGCCGACGATTCCCCAGCTTTATGTGAAGGGTGAATTCATCGGCGGCTGCGACATCGTCCGCGAGATGTATCAGACCGGCGAGCTGCAGGCCCTGCTGGCCGAAAAAGGCATCGCCTTCAACGACGCCGCCTGAACAGGCGACTGCCGGGGCGGGTCACATCCCGCCCCGGTCTTCGCGTGCCGTCAGAGCACGCCCAGCATCGAAGCGACCAGCGGATGGCGCACGATGTCCCGGTCCGACAGACGGACCACGGCAATCCCCGACACGACTTCCAGCTTCTGCGCGATGACCGACAGACCCGACAGACCTTCGAGCAGGTCGCTCTGGTCCGGGTCGCCGGTCAGCACCATGGTCGAGTGCCAGCCGAGGCGGGTCAGCAGCATCTTGATCTGGGCATAGGTGCAGTTCTGCGCTTCGTCGATCACGACGAAGGCGCCGTTCAGCGTCCGCCCGCGCATGAAGGCCACCGGCGCGATCTCGATCGAGCCATTGGCGAGATAGGCCTTCAGCCGTTTCGCCCCCAGCCTCTCGTTCAGCGCGTCGTAGAGCGGCTGGAGGTAGGGCGCCAGCTTCTCGTGCATGTTGCCGGGCAGGAAGCCGAGACTCTCCCCCGCCTCGATCGCGGGGCGCGACAGGACGATGCGGTTGACCGCGCCACTCTCGAGCGCCTCGACCGCCTGGGCGATGGCGAGATAGGTCTTGCCCGTGCCCGCGGGACCAAGGGCGAGGGTCAGATTATGGCCCTGGATCGCCTCCATCAGGAGACGCTGGTTGTCACTCTGCGGCCTGACCTTGCGCACATAGCGCTGCTCGCGATCCTCCTCCTCCACCGGATCCCAGCCGGTAACCTCGTGAAACAAGGTGCGAACCTTGCTGTCGTGACCTTCGTTGTGGGACTTGAGACGGGCGGTTCTCTTGGTCATGCGACACTCCTCGGATCGGGATGGAGAGGAAGGCGATGTTCACCCCCGGGCGCGGCCGAAACGGCAACAAAAAAGCCGCCAGAAACGGGCGGCTTCAACACGCATGTCGACGTTGCGGCGACGCTGTGGAGAGGGGGAGAGATGTGGGGCGAAGGGGTCAGGACGGATTACCTTTTCACCTTGGAACACAACGCAACTATTATGCGCGGGGCTTTGGCTTTGTCCTCAACATTTTGCTGCGTCACACAAAAATAACACAAGGAAATGGGGATGACGGGGAAATTCAGCCGGATCCTGAAGTGGCTCGCGGTCGGCGCCACCGCCCTCGCCGGAACCGTTTCGGTTACGGCGCTTATCATGGCCCTGTGGCTCGTGCGGTCGGTGCCGCCGGCTGAAGGCGATACGGTCGTGGCGGGACTGGGCGCCCCTGTGGAGATTGTGCACGATTCGCACGGAATCCCCCATATTCTTTCAAGCAATCGCCACGACGCCTATTTCGCCCTCGGACGCCTGCACGCCGAGGAGCGGCTGTTCCAGATGGATCTGTTCCGCCGCTTCGGCCGGGGCCGGCTGGCGGAAGTGCTGGGCTCGCCCGCCGTCTCCTTCGATCTCTACGCCCGGACGATCGGCACCGCCCGCGCCGCCGAAGCCGATCTCGCGACCGCGAGCCCCGAGCTGCGCGCCGTGCTCGAGGCCTATGCCGCCGGGGTGAACAGCTGGATAAACGGCCGCGACCGTCCCCTGCCCCCGGAGTTCACCCTGCTGATGTATGAACCGGAGCCCTGGGCGCCGGCGGACAGCCTGCTGCTGGGCAAGCTGCTCGGCCTTCTGCTCACCAACAACTGGCAGACCGAAGCCTTGCGTGCCCGCCTCGCCGCCCGCCTCGACGGCGAGACGCTGGAAGCCCTGACCCCACCCAGCGGCGGCGGCCCGGCGCAAGATGGCGCCTCCACCCTCGATGATTTCGCGGCGGCGCCGGCCTTGCGCACGATCGCCGCCCTGACCGGCCTCGACCTGCCCGTGGTCGAGCCGCTGGGGGCCGGCGCCTCCAACGCCTGGGCGGTCGACGGCACGCGCTCGGCGAGCGGCAAGCCCATTCTGGCCAATGATCCGCATCTGGGCCTGATGGCGCCGGGCCTCTGGTATCTCGCGCATCTCTCGGCCCCGAACCTGACCCTGGTGGGCGCCACCCTGCCCGGCATTCCGATGATGCTGATGGGGCATAACGGCAGGATCGCCTGGGGCCAGACCACGGCGGGCGGCGACGGTGCCGATCTGTTCGTCGAGACCATCGATCCCGCCGATCCCGGCCGCTATCTGACGCCCGGCGGCCCCCTGCCCTTCGAGACCAGGGAAGAGGAGATCCATGTCCGCCTCGGCGGGACGCGCCGCGTCACCATCCGCTCGACCCGCCACGGCCCGGTGATCTCGGATCTTTCGGCCGGCGACCTGCCGCGGGCCGAAGGCAGGGTGATCACCCTCGCCCATGTCGCCCTGCTGCCCGGGGACCGCACGGCGGAAGCCCTGCTGCGCTTCGCCGACGCGCGAAACGCCGATGATTTCATCGCCGCGGCCCATCTGTTTCACAGCCCGCAGCAGAACCTGACCTTCGCCGATAGCGAGGGCGCCATCGGCACGGTTGCGGCCGGACGGTTGCCCATTCGCCGGGGCGGCGACGGCCGCCTGCCAGCCGACGGGGCGAGCGGCGCCGGCGACTGGACCGGCTTCATTCCCTTCGAGGGCCTGCCCCAGGTGCTGCGCCCGGGCAGCGGCATGGTGCTGAACGCCAATAACGCCGTCAACGGCCCCGACTATCCCTATATGGTCGGCAAGGATTACGACGTGCCTTACCGCGCGGAGCGTGTCGCCGCCCTGCTGGCGGCAAGGCCGCGCGGCTATACGCTGGATGATGCCGCCGCCGGCCAGGCCGACACCTTCTCTCCCTTCTCCGCCGAATTCATCCCCGCCCTTGTCGCCCTGCATGGCCCGGGCGACGGGCCGGTGAAACAGGCGCTCGACATCCTGAAGGCCTGGGACTTCCACATGGCCAAGGACGAGCCGGCACCGCTGATCGCCATGGCCTGGGCCCGGCACCTGAACCGCCATCTCTTCGCCAGCCGCCTCGGCCCCGATTACGATCGCTGGGCAGGGCTTCGTCCGATCCAGCTGCGGGCGGCCCTGTCCGGCGCCGCGCCCTGGTGCGACGACCCGGCGACCGAGACCGCCGAGGCCTGCCC
>NZ_JBAQRT010000145.1:0-5511 GCF_049306435.1 Zavarzinia sp. | reverse complement strand
GCGACGGGCACCGTGGCCAGCAGCGCGCCGGTCGCGGGGCTGCGCACATCCATGCGCTCGGCGCTCAGGGGCTTTTGCCAGCGCCCGCCGTAATGAAGGTCGAAATGGCGCGGCTCGGTCATGGCGTGATCTCCGCGAGGTCGAGAAGGCATTCGGTCAGCACCCGGCAGCCGGCGGCAAGGTCTTCGGGGCTGGCATATTCATCCTCGCGGTGGCTGACGCCGTCCCGACAGGGCACGAAGATCATCGCCGTCGGGCAGACATGGTGAAGCTGGCGGGCATCATGCCCGGCGAGGGAGGGCAGGGACATGTGTTTCAGGCCAAGGCTCCCGGCATGGCCCGCGATCAGGGCCTGCAGCCGTTCCGGGAAGGCGAGGGCGCGGGCGGCGGCGATTTCGGTCACCTCGACCCTGCAAGGGGCGGCGAGGCCGGCGGCGCGATCGTGCACGGCATCGCCGAGGGCCTGTAGCAGGGCATCGTCCGGGTGGCGCAGGTCGATGGAAAAATAAGCCTCCGCCGGCACGACCGAAGGGGCATTCGGCTTCACCTCGATCATGCCGACGGTGAACATCACGCCCGGCTGATCGGTCAGACTGTCCAGATGGGCGATGATGCGCACGGCCGCCTGCAGGGCGTCGCGCCGCGCCGCCCGGGGCGTGGTGCCTGCATGGGCTTCGGTCCCGGTGACGCGGAGGCGGAAGCGGCGCACGCCCTGAATGCCGGTGACGACGCCGATGGGAATGCCCGCCGCTTCAAGCACGGGGCCCTGTTCGATATGCGCCTCGAGAAAGGCATGGGGCGCGAACCCCAGCGGGCGGGTCGCTCGCACCGCATCCGCTTCCGCCTGCAGCACGGCGGCGAGGGCATCCCCCGTCATCGCGCCCGCGGCATCGCGAACGGCGAGAATCGTACTCAGGGGCCGAAGGCCCGCGAAGGCTTCCGAGCCCATCATGCCGGGGGCGAAGCGCGAGCCTTCCTCGTTCATCCAGGCGACGACCTCGATCGAACGGCGCGGCCGGATGCCGGCTTCGAGGATGGCTTGCACCGCCTCCAGCCCGGCCAGCACGCCGTAGATCCCGTCGAAACGGCCGCCGCTGGGCTGGCTGTCGATATGCGATCCGGTGAGCACCGGGGCAAGATCGGGTTCGGAACCTTCAAGGCGCAGGAACAGATTGCCGGCGTCATCGTTGAAGGCGACAAGGCCGAGTCCGGTGGCCCATTCGATCAACTGCAGGCGGGCGGCGATTTCCTCGATGCTCAGGGCCTGACGGTTGACGCCGCCCTTCACCGTCGCGCCGAATTGCGCCATCGCCAGATGACGCGCCCACAGCCGCGCTTCCGACACCTGGCCGGCGGCTTTGCTGGGGACGGTCGGGCGGGGCGCGGTCATGGCTCAGGCCGTCCGCATGATCTGGTCGGGGCGCGCCCTTGGATCGCGCCTGCGCCAGGCGCCATGTTCGACCTGGGCGAGGAATTCCGCCAGCAGATGGTTGAACAGCTCCGGCTCCTCGAGATTGGTGGTGTGGCCGGTCTTCGGCAGGATGGCGAGGCCGCAGGCCGGGATCACCTTCTTCAGGAAGATGCCGGGCTGCAGACAGTGATCATCCTCGTCCCCGGCGACGATCAGGGTCGGCACGTCCATCGCCCGGAAGCCCGCCTCGAGGTCGTAGAGCGAGGGGCGATGGACCTGCACGCCGCGCATCGTGTTGGCGGCGCCCAGCGACGAATGTTTCCCCAGGCGTTCCGCGAACAACGCCCAGCCCTTCGGGTCCTTGGCCTGGAACTGCACCCGCGACGCGCCCTCGGCGTAGGTCGGCGCGAAATTCTCGGCCCCCCTGGTCTCGAACTGGCGGGCGACTTCCTCGGACACGCCCTGGAAATAGGCTTCATGGGCCTTTTCGGCGCCGTATCCGGTGCCGGCGGCACAGATCGACAGCAGGCGTTCGGGAAAATTCAGGCCGGCGTGAAGAACGGCGAAGCCGCCCATGGACAGGCCGACGACATGAGCCTTCTCGGCGCCGATGGCGTCGAGGACGCAGCGGATGTCGGCGGCGGCGCGGGCTTGCGAATACTTCGAGACGTCGGCGGGAATATCCGAGGGCGGAAAGCCCCGGGCGGCGAAGGTCACGCAGCGATAGCGGCGCGAGAAGAAGGAAATCTGCGGCTCCCAGCTCCAGTGATTGCCGCCGAACTCGTGAACGAAGACGAGCGGCGTGCCACTGCCCGTCTCCTCGTAATAGAGGTTCACGCCGTCGTCGGTCAGGGCCATGGGCATCGCCGTCTCCTCAGATGATCGAGGCGCGGGCGGTGATGCCGCCGTCGACCGTGAAGATGGCGCCGCTGGTGTAACCCGAGCGGTCGGAGGCGAGGAACAGCACGAGGTCGACGATCTCGCGCAGATGCGCCGGCCGGCCCAGCGGATAGCGCTTCTGCAATTCTGGCCACTGGCTCTCGTCGCCGAGCCAGGCTTCCGCCCGGTTGCGCAGCAGCTTGTAGATGCGGTCGGTGTCGACCGGGCCGGGATTCACCCCGACGATGCGGACGCCGTGATCGAGGCTGCGGCCGCCGAGGGCGCGGGTGAAGGCCATCAGCGCGGCATTGCCCGTGGTGCCGGCGACGTAATCGGCATCGTAACGCTCGCCGGCATTGCCGATATTGTTGATGATGACGCCCTGGCCCCGCTCGCGCATCCGTTTGTAGACGAGGCGGGTCATGCCGATGTAGCCGAAGACCTTCAGCTCCCAGCCCTCGCGCCAGCGCGCCTCGTCGATCGCGTCGAGATCGCCGCCCGGGATGACGCCGGCATTGTTCAGCAGGATGTCGATGTCGCCCACCGCGTCGGTCAGGACCTTGCAGGCGCCGGGCGCGGTCAGATCCATGACATGAACGATGATCGAGACATCGCCCCTGGCGGTCTCCCGCGCCTTGGCCGCCACTTCGGCCAGTTCGTCGGCGCTGCGGGCGGTCAGATGCAGGTTGCAGCCTTCGGCGGCGAAGGCGATGGCCGCGGCGGCGCCGATACCCTTGGAGGCGCCGGTGATGAGGACGGTTCGGCCTTCGAGCCAGAGGTCCATGATATCTTCCTCGTCCCTAGTTCTTCAGTAGACGCCGGCGGCGGCGGCCCTTGTGCCGGCGACCTGCGCGACAAGCGCCGGCAGCAGCACGCAGAAATCCTCGACCCATTCAGCCGGCACGGTGGTGCCGACCTTGATGAAGCGGTCGGCGAAGGCCCGGCTGTGATAGGAGGCCTGGCGGATCATGATGTCGTGTTCCAGATAGGCGGCGGCGAGCGCGTCGGGGCTGATGCCGGCGCCGGTCACGTCGATTGTCATGAAATTGCCATTCGACGGATAGACGGGCAGGGTCAGGCCGTCGATGCCCTGCACGGCGGCGGCGATGCGGCGCTGGTTGGCGCCGGCGATCGCGAGGACCTGCGGCAGCCATTCCGCCTTGTGGCGAAGGCCGGCGATCGCCGCGCGCTGGGCCAGGATGGACGAGCCGAGGTTGTTGGGCGGCGCCGCCGCCAGTTGCTCGATCAGGTCGCGGTTGGCGATCACCGCGCCGCAGCGCAGGCCGGCGATACCCAGCCATTTCGAGAAGGAATAGGTGGTGATCGTGCCTTCCGGGTAGAACCGGGCGGCGAGAGTGTGGTTGGCGGCGAAATGACGATAGGTGCAGTCATGGATCAGCAGGGCGCCGGCCTTGCGCGCGATGCCGGCGATCGCCTCGATCTCGTCCGCCGTCTGGCACGAGCCGAGCGGGTTGTTCGGATCGACGAGATAGATCGCCTTCGTCTCGGCACTGGCCGCCGCCGCCAGCGCTTCCGGCGCCAGGCGGTAATGGCTGGCCGGGTCATAGATGGGCAGCGTCGTCACCCGCGCCCCCGCCGCCTTGGCGAAGGCATGGGGCCACAGCCAGCCGGGATCGGTGACGATGAATTCATCGCCCTGGCCCAGCCAGGTCCTGGTCGCGTGATAAAGCGCCTCGATCGCGCCATCGGTCACGAGGACGGCGAATTCGTCGCCCGACAGGCCAAGGTCTTCAAGAATAAGCTCCCGAAGCTCCTCGATACCGCAAGGCGGGGCATAGATATGAAATTCTTCTTCGGCGATGCAGCGAAGCATAGCTTCACGAACCGCGGGATGACACGGAATATGGTTGGTGTTCTGGCCCAGCCATTTTAGTTTCCTATTGCCGATCAGGCGATCGAAATGGAGATTTCTCTCCTCGAATGGCTTCTTGACCAGGGGTGCCATGTGCCGTCACCTTGACCATGCAGTGCAACAATGACGTCACGTTAAGCCCATGTCGGGTTTGCATACAAGAAGAACAAAAAGGGAAAATGATGGATGATGTAAAAAAAATGCGCGCGGAGGCGAGGGCCGAGATCGCCAGCCTGATCCATGACGGCGACACCGCCGAACCCTGGGTGGCGGAGACGCGCGCGGAACGCATCATCGAAGGCATCGAGGACGATATCCTGCACGGCGATCTCGCCCCCGGCGCCCGCCTCGACGAGGTCGCGCTGGCCGAGCGCTTTGGCGTCTCCCGCACCCCGGTCCGGGAGGCGCTGAAGCAATTGTCGGCGGCCGGCCTCGTCGTCATCCGGCCGCATCAGGGCGCGGTGGTGGCGATCCATACCCGCGACGAACTGATCGAGATGTTCGAGGCCATGGCCGAACTGGAGGCGACCTGCGCCCGCCTCGCCACCCGGCGGATGACCCCTTACGAACGCCTGCTGGTCGAGGAAGCGCATCTCGAGTGCCGCCGCCTGGCCGAGACCGGCGACGTGCTGGCCTTCTTCCGCGCCAACAGCGTGCTGCACGGCCTGCTCTATCAGGCCTGCCACAACCGCTTCCTGCGCCAGCAGACCGAGAGCCTGAACAAGCGGCTGATGCCCTATCGCCGCCTGATCACTTTCCGCGAGGGGCGGCTGTCGGAATCGATCGCCGAGCATGACGCTGTGGTCGGTGCCCTGCTCGCGGGGGACGAGGATGGTGCCTCGCGCCAGATGCGTCATCATCTGGAAATCCTCGGCGACGACGCCGAGGCGATCCTGCGCGCCCTCGACCGGATGGTGGCGGCCGGCGGCACGGCCTGAGCCGCGCCGCCCGGCCCTCAGGGGGCGGAGGCGGCGAGGGCGGCCTTGCGCCTGGCGGCCAGGGCCTTGTTCGCCGCGCGGCGGCGCAGCCACATCATGGTGCCGGTGATGGCGAAGAGCAGCGGCAGCAGCCCGCCGATGAAGATCACCGTCTGCCAGACGATGCCGTAACCGATGCCGTCGTGCAGGCGGCGCATGACGCGGCCGAGGTCGTCCCCCGGTTTGGTCGGCGGGGGCAGGCTGGCCTTGGTCTCGCCCGTGACGTCATCGACGGTGACCGTCGCATTGCCGCCGTCGGTCGCCAGGGTTACCCGCCAGAGCGGGCTTTGCTCCGTCGGCAGGGTGATGCCCGTGGGCGTGGCGCCGGCCGGCGCGGCGCCGATCGCCGCCAGCAGCACGCCGTCCGGCCC
>NZ_JBAQRT010000144.1:0-7586 GCF_049306435.1 Zavarzinia sp. | reverse complement strand
GATCGTGTCCCGCCGAATGGTGTAGGAGCTGTGGGTAAGTAGCTCGCCGGCGCGACCATCACGAGTCTGGCGGCGGCGGGCTACTTATCCATAGCGGTGGTCACCGTGGCGGCTGTGGGTAGGGTTGGGTTGCGACACGCAACACTGACCCGAGGACCACCACGATGACCGACGACACCATCGCCCTTCGCACGCTTTTGGAGAAGGGCTCTGATGCGAGTTTCCTGCGCGACATGATCGGCTTCGCGGCCGAACGCCTGATGGCGCTGGAGACCGAGAGCCTGTGCGGGGCAGCCCCCGGCGAACGCTCGCCCGACCGCCGCAACCAGCGCAACGGCTACCGCGAGCGGGATTGGCAGACCCGCGCCGGCACCGTCGAACTGCGGATACCCAAACTGCGCCAGGGTAGCTATTTCCCGGCCTTCCTCGAACCCCGCCGCATGTCGGAGAAGGCGCTGACCGCGGTGATCCAGGAGGCCTACATCCAAGGCGTCTCGACGCGCTCGGTCGATGACCTGGTCAAGGCCATGGGCATGGAGGGGATCAGCAAGAGCCAGGTGTCGCGGCTGTGCGCCGAGATCGACGAGCGGGTGCAGACTTTCCTCAATCGCCCCATCGAGGGCGACTGGCCCTATATCTGGCTCGACGCCACTTACGTCAAAGCCCGGCGCGACCACCATATCGTCTCGGTCGCCGTGATCGTCGCCGTCGGCGTCAACAACGACGGCCGGCGCGAAGTGCTGGGCATGACCGTCGGTCACAGCGAGGCCGAACCCTTCTGGGTCGAGTTCCTGCGCGGCCTGGCCCGGCGCGGCCTGCGCGGCGTCAAGCTGGTGGTCTCCGATGCCCATGAGGGGTTGAAGGCAGCGATTACCAAGATCCTCAGCGCGACCTGGCAACGCTGCCGGGTTCACTTCATGCGCAACGCCATCGCCCATGCCGGAAAGACCCAACGCCGCATCGTCTCCGCCTGGGTCGGCACGGCTTTCGCCCAGGACGATGCGTCTTCCGCCCGCAAGCAGTGGCGCCATGTCGCCGATGAACTGCGGCCCCGCGTGCCCAAGCTCGCCGCCCTGCTGGACGGTGCCGAGGCCGACGTGCTCGCCTATATGAACTTCCCCGCCCAGCATCGCGCCCGGTTGCACAGCACCAACCCGCTCGAACGCCTCAACGGCGAGATCAAGCGCCGCAGCGAGGTGGTCGGCATCTTCCCCAACGAGGCCGCCGTCACCCGCCTGATCGGCGCGCTGCTGCTCGAGCAAAACGACGAGTGGGCCGTCCAGCGGGCCAGATACATGAGCCTGGAAACCATCGCTCCCTTGAGCGATGCTGCCGACGTCAGCCTGCCAGCACTGGTCGGCTGATCGCAGAACTCAACTCTGCATCCAAGACGCGGCTTCTACACCACGTAATGGGGCACGATCATGGCGGCCGCGGCGATGCGGCGATCAACGCGATGCATTCCGCTGGCTCGTATCGCTCTTGCCGACAAGGATCGCCGGAAGATTGACCGTTATCTCGACGTTACCAAGGCAGCACTGTTGTTCGGAGGCCGGGTGCTACTCGTCGAAGGCATCGCTGAAGCGCTGCTCCTGCCAGTTATCGCCGAACATCATACGCTCAAGGATGCCCCCGACAAACTGCAGATCTTTCGGTCGGCCGTGTTCGTTCCCATTGATGGAGTCGATTTTCTACCATACGCCGATCTCCTTACGACGCCGTTGAACGGCGCACGGATATCGGAGCGCGTGGTCGTCATGACCGATGGGGACAAAGGAAAAATTAAGAAAAAGGGCGAAACCGCCAACGAGGGCAGTGAGGAAATTGAAGATGGAGACGACGATGCAGAAACCATCCCGCTAAACAGCATCGAGGAAGATCAATCCTCAGAAGATACCAAAATCGCGCTCTTGCCCGGCGGACGACGCAAGGCCGCGCTCAACAGACTCGCAATGAAGAACAAAGCGTCCGAATGTCTTACGGCGATCACCTCGACCTACACCTTGGAAACCGAGATGTTGGAAGTCGGAAACGCAGCTATCCTCCGTAAGGCGTTCCTAACTCTTCATAAGAATTCGGCTAAGAAGTGGGATATGGCGGTGCTGCTCGAAGGCGATGCACGCGCGGAGAAGCTGGACGAGATTTTCAATGCGTCCCGCAAGGGCGACTTTGCCCAGATCCTAGCGGATCTAATCGAATCCAATGATCCCAAATACCCTTTCACTGTCCCCAAATATATCGAAGATGCGATCCTGGCGGTGGTCGCATGACAGCGACAGTTTATGACCCGACCTCCGAGCAGGTAGCGATTATCGAACACAAGGGCCATGCGTTCGTGCGGGCCTGCCCCGGGGCCGGCAAGACCAGGACGATGGTCGAAAGAGCCCGGGTCGCCCTCGCTGACCGGACCGATCTTCGAAGCGTGGCGTTCCTGTCGTTCACGAACGCAGCTGTCGACGAGTTGACCGCACGTCTGGCGATGTTCGGCACGCTCCCCACCCCAATTTTCCCGAATTTCATCGGCACCTTCGATCGCTTCCTTTGGCAATTCCTCATCGTGCCCTTCGGCATCGATGAGTGTTCAGCGGCGCCCAGATTAGTGCCGGACAAGAAGAACTGGGTCGTCAAACCGCCATACGAAAAAGCCCAAGCCTTGACCCTGGATTGTTTTAACCGTCGCACGGGTGCGCTGATCCAGAGCAAGGCAAATGACATCGGCTTCAAGCCGAAGAAAGGCCCTGGCGCATGGGAAACGATCGCACGCGAGATCGTCGCGCGGTCCCTTCAGGAAGGGTATCTGGACTTTGACGATGTGCGCTCCATTGCTCTAAAGCGATTGACCGAAAAGGCGTTCGCCGATCGCGTTGGCGCTGCGCTCGCCGCTCGGTTTCGCGAGATCGTGGTCGACGAGGCTCAGGATTGTAATCCAGCCGATTTGGGCATCATTGCCTGGCTTCGCCAATCAGGCCTAACCATCAAGATCATCTGCGACCTCAATCAGGGAATCTACGGCTTCCGCGGCGGCGTGACCGATGAGCTGGAGGCGTTCGCCGACACATTCGACAAGAGCCATCACCTTCCGATGACCGGCAACTTTCGGTCCTCACCGGCAATCTGCGCCGCCATCTGTCAATTACGTCCCCCGGCGTCCCGGGGAATGCCCGACAAGGCGCTCGGCCGCTACAAGAGCGAGACCACGCCTGTTTACCTCCTGTCCTATGGTGGGAAAGCCGTGTCTTCCCAGATCGGATCAGCGTTTCAGGAACTGGCCAGAAACCTTAGAATCAGGCCAAACGAAGCGCGGGTGCTCGCCGCGACCTGGGTTAGCGCGAGCAATGCGGCCGGCCGTCGCGCCGTCAGTGCAGGCAACAACAAGACGCTGCTTCTCGCGCAGTCGGTCGTGGGCTTTATGAACGCTTTTGAGGCCGGCAACCGTCGCGAGGCGCTGGCGCGTCTTCATTGCGCGGTTTTGACGATACGCGGCCATATTTCGAATGCTGGAGACTATGGCAAACATCTCAATAAGGCCGAGATCGAAAGCAGTGGTTGGCGACCGGAGATCATTGCCCTTGGCCAGGAGCTTTATCCCAAGTCTGGAGAGGCCATTGATCAATGGCTGGAGCGCGCCCGGACGCTACTCGACAAGGATCTGGTTGGAACCTCTACGATCAACCAGCGGCTGAAGATTCACACCGATCTCGGCTCGATTCTGTCGACATTGCAAGCCACTGACCTGCCCGCCCGCTCCATCCATGATGTGAAAGGCTTAGAATTTCCCGCTATCTGCGTGGTCTTGGCGCCGCAAACCGTCGGTAAGATTATCGGTGTCCTGACCGGCGCAAGCATCGCGCACGAACACGTTGAGGACGCGCGTAAGATCTATGTGGCCGCATCCCGGGCGGAGCGCCTGCTCGCCATCGCCACGCCCAAGAACCGCGTTGCCGACCTCAAAGCGATCTTGGACGCTGGCGGCGGATCAGTCGTGGTCTTGGATGTCTGACTCATCCCCTCGCTCGAATCCAAGTTGATCGGGAACGCCATCCCACGCGAGTGTCGGTTTTCTACAGCAATTGACCTAACTGACGTCCCCGCCCCGCCCTACCCTTCCGGCAGGAACACCGCGCGGTCGGCCCTCGCGGCTTCGACGATAGCGTCGAGGACCATGCGGATGCGGGCGAGGTGGCGGAGGTCTTCGTGGATCGAGATCCAGTAGCTGCGGCGGAGCGCGATGGCGCCGGGCAGCAGGTGGATCAGGCCGGGGCGGCGGCGGGCCATGAAGGCGGGCAGGATGCCGAGGGCGGCGCCGCTTTCGATCATGTCGGCTTGCGCGACGACGCTGGTCGAGCGGAGTTGCGGCACGAGGTCGAGGCCGTCGAAATGGAGATAGTCGAGCTCGCCGGTGAACAGAAGCTCGGGGATATAGCCGCAGACGAGATGGCGGGCGAGGTCGGCGGTCGTCGTCGGCGCGCCCATGCGGGCGACATAGGCCGCGGTGCCATAGAGTTCGAGGCTGTAATCGGTGAGTTTCCGCACCGACTGCCGGCCCAGCGTCGGGCGGTCGAGGGTGATGGCGATATCGACCTCCCGCGCGGCGAGGGAATAGGCGCGCGGCAGGGCGACGAGTTCGAGTTCGAGCTTCGGGAAAGCCAGGGCGACGGCGCCCAGCCGGCCGCCGATATAGGCGGCGCCGAGGCCTTCCGGCGCGCCGATGCGCACCCGGCCCGAAAGATCCTGCGCCCCGGCGCCGAGGCTTTCCACCTTCTGCAGCATCAGGGATTCGATCGTCTCCGCCGTCGCCAGCAGCTCGGCCCCCGGCGCGGTCAGGCGGATGCGGCGGCCCGCGCGCTCGAACAGAAGCGTGCCGAGGCCGGCTTCCAGCCGGGCCAGCCGCCGGCTGACGGTCGAATGATCGATGTTCAGCGCCCGCGCCGCCTCGCCCATGCGGCCATCCCGTGCCACTTGCAGAAATATGCGGATATCGTCCCAGTCCATCGCTTTGCCCGGCAATTTCGCACAAGGTAATTGAGTCGGCCGGCCTTGAGTCAGGAAATCCGCCGTGGCACTTCAGGGGGAAGGGAAACAAGGAAACGCCCCATGAGCGGAAGCGCCAGCCCCGTCCTCGACGGTACATACGACTATATCGTGGTGGGGGCCGGCACCGCCGGCTGCATCCTGGCCAACCGGCTGTCGGCCGATCCGGGGCGGCGGGTCTTGCTGCTCGAGGCCGGCGGGCGCGACAACTGGATCTGGTTCCATATCCCGGTCGGCTATCTCTTCGCCATCGGCAATCCCCGGGCCGACTGGATGTTCCGGACCGAGGCGGAGGCGGGCTTGAACGGCCGCGCCCTCGCCTATCCGAGGGGCAAGGTGATCGGCGGCTGTTCCGCCATCAATGCCATGATCGCCATGCGCGGCCAGGCGGCGGATTACGACCATTGGCGCCAGCTCGGCCTGTCCGGCTGGTCTTACGACGACGTGCTGCCCCATTTCCGCGCGCTGGAAGATCATTTCCTGGGGGCAAGCGAGGCCCATGGCGCGGGCGGCGGCTGGCGCGTCGAAGCGCCCCGGGTGACCTGGGACGTGCTGGACGCGGTGCGCGAGGCCGCGATCGAGATGGGCGTCCGCCGCCTCGACGATTTCAACACCGGCGACAATGAGGGCGTGTCCTATTTCCATGTGAACCAGAAGAAGGGCCGGCGCTGGTCCTCGGCCCGGGGCTTCCTGAAGCCGGTGCTGAACCGGCCGAACCTGCGCCTGATCACCGGGGTTCAGGTCGAGCGGCTGGTGGTCGAGGGCGGGCGGGCAACCGGGGTCTGCTTCCGGGGCGCGGACGGCGCGCCGGTGACCGCGAAGGCGAGGGGCGAGGTGATCCTGTCGGCCGGGGCGGTCGGCACGCCGCAGATCCTGCAATTGTCGGGCATCGGCCCCGCGGACGTCCTGCGCCCCCTGGGGATTGAGGTCGTCCGGGGCGCCGAAGGCGTCGGCCGCAACCTGCAGGACCATCTGCAGCAACGGGCGATCTACCGCGTCAACGGGGTGAAGACCCTGAACGAGACCTATCATTCGCTGGTCGGGCGGGGCTTGATGGGGCTCGACTATCTGCTGCGGCGGCGGGGGCCGCTGACCATGGCGCCCAGCCAGCTCGGGCTGTTCACCCGCTCCGACCCGTCGCGGGAGCGGGCGAATATCGAATTCCACATCCAGCCGCTCTCGCTCGACAAATTCGGCGATCCGCTGCACCGCTTCCCGGCGATCACGGTTTCGGCCTGCAACCTGCGCCCCACATCGCGCGGGACCATCACCCCGCGCAGCCGAAACCCCAAGGATGCCCCGGTCATCGCGCCCCATTACCTGACGACGGACGACGATCGCCGGGTGGCGGCCGACGCCATCAGGGTGACGCGGCGCCTGATGGCACAGCCCCGACTCGCCCGCTATCGCCCCAGCGAATATCTGCCCGGGCCTTCGGTCGGCGACGACGACGCGGCGCTGGCCAAGGCCGCGGGCGATATCGGCACCACCATCTTCCATCCTGTCGGCACGGCGAAAATGGGCCGGGCGGACGATCCGATGGCGGTCGTCGACGAGCGGCTGCGCTTTCACGGTCTCGCCGGGCTTCGCATCGTCGATGCCTCGATCATGCCGACCATCACCTCGGGCAACACCAACACGCCGACGGCGATGATCGCGGAAAAGGGTGCCGCCATGATCATCGAGGATGCGCGCAGGTGACGCTGGACGAAGGCACGCCCACGGGCGCAAGACTTGCGGTCTGTCCAACAGGGGTGAGCAGCGATGGAAATCCGCGACGCGGCCGAGGGCGATCTGCCCGGCATCCTCGCCATCTATAACGACGCGGTCGAGAACACGACGGCGATCTGGAACGAGACGCTGGTCGATCTCGACAACCGCCGGGCCTGGCTGCGCGCCCGGCTGGCCCAGGGCTATCCGGTGCTGGTCGCCATCGATGACGGCGCCGTCCTCGGCTATGCCTCCTTCGGCGACTGGCGGGCGTTCGACGGCTATCGCCACACGGTCGAACATTCGGTCTATGTCCGGGCGAACACGCGGGGCCGGGGCGTCGGCCGGGCACTGCTCACCGCCCTGATCCCCCGGGCGGCCGCCCTCGGCAAGCATGTCCTCGTCGCCGGGATCGAGGCGGGCAATCAGCCGTCGATCCGGCTGCACGAACAATTGGGCTTCATCCGCACCGGGCTGATGCCGGAAGTGGGGAGCAAATTCGGCCGCTGGCTCGACCTTCAGTTCATGCAGCTGATCCTGCCTCGGCGATAAGCCGGCGAAAGGCCGCCTCGGCCAGGCCCTGGTGGCGCCCCCGGTGACGCAGGGCGTGGAAGGCGCGAGGCGGCAGGGCGGCGTCGATCACCATCAGCCGGCCCGCCTCCAGCGCCGAGGCGACGACGAGGCGGGACAATACCGCCAGCCCCGCCCCCGCCTCGACCGCGCCGCGCACCGCTTCGTTCGAGGGCAGCTCGAGACGGGACAGATCGCCGACCCCGATCCCCCTCGCCGTCAAGAGGGCCTCCATCGCCGCCCGCGTGCCCGAGCCCGGCTCGCGGCACACCCAG
>NZ_JBAQRT010000143.1:0-3618 GCF_049306435.1 Zavarzinia sp. | reverse complement strand
GTTCGATCTGGCGCAGCAACCCGCGATCGGCCCCGGCGCCCCCCCGTCCCTCGATCGCCTCGAGGCGCGGCGCCAGATCGCAATCGCGGTTCTGTGGGCCGAGGCGCAGCGGATCGCGCCCCTCGATCAACGCCGCGATCCTTGCCGCCTGCGCCCCCTCGCCCAGCCGCTTGCCCTCGATCATCAGATGGCCGAGGCGGGGATGGGCGCCCAGCCTCGCCAGCGCCTTGCCGTGATCGGTGATCCGGCCCTGAGGATCGAGCGCCCCCAGATCTTCCAGCAGGCGCCGCCCTTGGGCATAGGCGCCGGCGTTGGGTAGATCGAGCAGACGCAGGCTTGTAGGATCGGCGATGCCCCACAGCGCGAGATCGAGGGCGACCGGCGCGAGATCCGCCAGCAGGATTTCCGCCGGCGTATGAGGCAGCAGGGCGCGGTGTTCCGCCTCGGTCCACAGGCGGATGCAGGTGCCGGGGCCGAGACGCCCGGCCCGGCCCCGCCGCTGTTCGGCCGAGGCGGCGGAAATCGGGCCGAGCACGAGGCGTCCCATGCCGGTGCCCGGATCGAAGGCGGCATGACGGGCGAGGCCCGAGTCGATGACGATGGCGACGCCTTCGATGGTCAGGCTGGTTTCGGCGATATTGGTCGAGAGCACGATCTTGCGCGTGCCCGGCGAAGCCGGCGCCAGGGCGCGATCCTGTTGGGCGAAGTCGAGATCGCCGTGCAGCCGATGCAGGACGACGCCCGGCGGCAGGCCGCCCTCCTCGATCTGGCGGGCCGCCTTCTCGATCTCGCCCCGTCCCGGCAGGAAGACGAGGATATCGCCCGGCAGATCCGCCAGCGCCCGGCGCACGGCGCGGGCGATCCGGGCTTCGAGCGGGGCTTCGTCCCGCCCCTCGGCCCAGCGGAGCGCCACGGGATAGGCCCGGCCTTCCGAGCGGACGACGGGCGCCCCGCCGAGAAGTTCCGCCACCCGAGCCCCGTCCAGCGTCGCCGACATGACGATCAAGCGAAGATCAGGCCGCAGGGCTTCCTGCGCTTCGAGGGCGAGAGCGAGGCCGAGGTCGGCATCGAGGCCGCGCTCGTGGAATTCGTCGAACAGGATGGCGGCGATCCCGTCCAGTCCCGGGTCTTCGACGATCATGCGGGTGAAGAGCCCGTCCGTGACGACCTCGATCCTGGTCTTCGGGCCGACCTTGCTGTCGAAGCGGACGCGGTAACCGACGGTCTCGCCCACCGCCTCGCCGAGGGTATCGGCCATGCGCCGGGCGGCCGCCCGGGCGGCGAGGCGCCTCGGCTCGATCATGATGATGCGCCCGCCGCCGGCCCAGGGCTGGTCCAGCAACGCGAGCGGCACCCGCGTCGTCTTGCCCGCCCCGGTCGGCGCCTCGAGAACAGCCGCCGCCCCCGCCCGCAGGACGGACAGAAGCTCGGGCAGGACATCGTCGATCGGCAGGTGATCCATGGCGGGTCCCGGTATCAGGTCGCGGCGGCTTGCGCAACTCTCCGCCCGCGAGCAAGCCACGCCCGGGCACCGCCAATGCGAATTCCCCCGCAGCGCCACTTGGAATATGGTTGTCCGGGCAAGATCAATTTTCGGGCGAATGACACAACGAGAACCCCGATCCACGATTGCCGGAGGCACGCCATGAAGATCGCCGCATCCATGTCCCGTCACGAGATCGCGCCGGTGAAAGCGCTGACGCTGGCGGAGGGCGAGGACGGAAGCCTCACCTACTATCTCCTGCAGGATGCCCGCACCGTCATCGCCGTCGCCATCGACGAAACCGGCGCCAGCGTGGGCGAGCCGGCAACCGTCGCCTCGGGGCCGTCGTTCAACTATGCCCTGGGTCTGCCGGACGGCACTGTCCTGGCCTTCGACACGACCATTTCCGTCGATGATCCGGGCAGTGGCTGGATCGACGTCGAGCTGACGCAAACGGCCAGTGTCATTGCCGGGGCGTCGAGGCCCGGGCAATATGTCTATTACGAATCCTATCTGGAAACAGAACCTTACCTAGAGGACGAAGACGGGAACGAATATTACTATTATCAACAAGAAAGAATGATCGATCAGGAATTTCAGGGCTTTGGCAATCTCGAATACTCCACGATTTATGTAGATTACAGAACAATATCGTATCATTTCTATTCCGGCCCAGAAGATTATACCGATTCATCGCGCCGTCTCGAATATGTCCATATCGATGGCGAGACCAATCCGTGGACGGAGCTTGATCTGTCGACGGTGACCAACGGCAGCCTGTTCGCCGTCGCGCGGGACCGGGCCGGCGTCCTGTGGGTCGACGAGGTCGGCACCGACAGCCTGAAAATCTCCCTCGCCACCTTCGATAATGAGGGCGGGCTCATCCGCAAGACGGGGGAATGGATACCCTCCTCGTCGATCGAAGGCCATCCCGTGCTTCAGGGCTTCGGCGCGGTCGAGGCGACGGCTTGTCTCGACGGCACCTATGTCGCCGTCATCGAAATCGATGGCGGCGCCTATCTCGCCCGCTTTACCGCGGGGCTCGATCTGATCGGCACCGTGACCCTGATCGATGATGGCGCGAAACCAGCCGACCTGCTGGCCTTGCCCGGCGGCGGACTGATCGTGGTGACGGCGGCCGAGAACGCGGGCGGCGCGGTCAATCTTTACCTGCACGCCTATGACGAGGACCATGTCCTGTCCGATGTCTCGCAGATCTTCGTTGCCGGCGGGATGCCCTCCTGGCTGGATCTGCGGGCCTTGGACGACGGTCGCTTCATCCTGTCCTGGTCCGATCCGGCGGGCGCGACCTTCAACCAGATCCTGAAATTGTCCGGCGACAGCCTGCATGGCGACGCGAGCAACGACCTGCTGACCGGCACCACCGGGATCGACCGGCTGTGGGGCGAAGGCGGCAATGACGAGATCACCGGCCGGGGCGGCAACGACATCCTGATTGGCGGCGCGGGCACCGATATCCTGGTCGGCGGTCTCGGCGCGGACCGCATCGACGGCGGGACCGGCTACGACATCGCGCGTTTCGAACAGAAGGTCACCCTTGATCTCGCCGACCCGACCCGCAGCCGGGGCGAGGCGGCCGGCGACAGTTACACCTCGATCGAACAATATCGCGGGTCCGAAGACGCCGACCGGATGGTCGGCGGCGACGGCGATGACATCTTCCAGGGCCGCGGCGGCGACGATGTCCTGTCGGGCGGGCGCGGCGACGACATTCTGATCGGCGGTGCCGGGGGCGATCTCTTGCGCGGCGGCGCGGGCGCCGACCAGTTCCGCTTCGACCGGCCGACGGACGGCGGCGACACGATCGCCGATTTCACTTCGGGCGCCGACCGCATCGCCATCCGGGCCAGCGGCTTCGGTATTTCCGAGATCGTGCTGGTCTCCGGCGCCGCCCCGGTGGCGGCCGGCGGCGGCCCGCAGTTCCTGTTCCGGACCGAAGACGGTATCCTGTCCTTCGACGCGGATGGCGAAGGCGCGGGCAGCGCCGTCACCATCGCCACATTGACGGATGTTCATGCCTTTTCGATCGGTGATTTCCAGCTTCTGGCCTGAGCGCGCGCGCAAGGGGCGAGGTCGTTTCGCGGCCCTTCTCGCCGCGCTCTGCACCCTCGCCC
>NZ_JBAQRT010000142.1:0-8888 GCF_049306435.1 Zavarzinia sp. | reverse complement strand
GTGCCAGGCGGCGCGGTCGATCGGCCGGGGCGTGCCGTCCGGTCCCGCCTCGGTCGCGCAGCGCTCGATCAGGGCCTCGGGCGCGCCCTTGACGAAGAGCATGGTCTCGCCCGAGGGACCGTCGTGCAGCGTCGCCATGAAGCGGTAGCGGGCATCGAAGGGCAACTCGCGGCCGCGTGGCCAGTCCCGGCGCAAGGTTTCGATATCGAGGCCGGCCTTGCCGGCGAGGGCGATCAGCGCCCCTTCCATCGGATCGCCCTCGACGTGCCAGGCGGCGCCGTCGTGATGGAGATGGGCGTCATTGCACAGGACGCCGGCCCGCAGCAGCGACAGGATATCGTCGGCCCCGACGCCATCGGGGCTGACCAGGCGGCCCTCGGGGGCATAACCGGCCCCCTCGGCGACGAGACCGCCGGCCGAGGTCAGGACCTGTCGGGCGGTCATTTCATTGCGGGTCAGCGTGCCCGTCTTGTCGGTGCAGATGACCGAGGTCGCGCCCAGGGTCTCGACAGCGGGCAGGCGGCGGACGACGGCCTTTCGCCTCGCCATGCGCTGCACGCCGATGGCGAGGGTGATGGTCATCACCGCCGGCAGCCCCTCGGGGATCACGCCCACCGCGAGGGCGACGACGGCGATCAGCGCGTCGCTCCACGGATAGCTCCGAACGAGCACGGCAAAGGCGAACAGGGCGATGGAGACCAGGCCGATGACGATGGTCAGACGGCGGCCGAAACTGTCCATCTGGCGCAGCAGGGGGGTGGTCAGGGGTTCGACCTTGCCGATCAGCGTGCTGATGTGGCCGATCTCGGTCCGGCTGCCGGTGGCGACGACGATGCCCCGACCCTGGCCGACGGCGACCATCGTGCCGGAAAAGGCCATCGAATGCCGCTCGCCCAGGGAGGCTGCTTCGGTGGCGGCCAGCTCGGACTTGGCCGAAGCCACGGATTCGCCGGTCAACAGCGCTTCGTCGACCAGCAGCGCGCTGGCCCTGGTCAGGCGAAGGTCGGCCGGCACCCGGTCGCCCGCTTCGATCAGCACGATGTCGCCGGGCACCAGATCGGCGACGGCGATGCCCTGGCGGGTGCCGCCGCGCAGGACATTGGCGCGCGGGCTGACCATGGCGGCGATGGCGGCCAGGGCCTTTTCCGCCTTGCCTTCCTGCAGGAAACCGACCACCGCGTTGATCACGGTGACCGCCATGATGACGCCGGCATCGACCAGATGGCCGATGGCGGCGGCGGCCACCGCGGAGGCCAGCAGGAAATAGATCAGCGCGTTGTTGAACTGGCCAAGGAAGCGCAGGACCGGGCTGGTGCTCTTGCCGGCGGCCAGGCTGTTGGGGCCATGTTCCGTCAGCCGGCGGGCCGCCTCCTCGGGGCCGAGGCCGTCCGGCCCGCTGTCCAGATGCCGGTAGACCTCGGCAATGGGCCGCGCGTGCCAGTTCTCGACCATAAGCAAAACCTCCAAGCCTCAAGGGGCCAGCCTATCAGCCTTTTCGCCAGTGGGGGTTGCGCAGAATCAAGTCAACGCCCGGCGAAGTCCCCGGGTCGCTTTTCGAAGAAGGCCGAAATGGCCTCGCCATGATCTTCCGTGTGCTGGGCCAGGGCCTGGAAGGCGGCGGACAATTCCAGCACCGTCTCGTAGGGCGCCCGCTCACCCTCGCGCAGCAGGCGCTTGGTCAGGCGCAGCACGTCGGGCGGCTGGGCGGATATCGCCCGGGCCATGGCCATGGCCTCGTCCTGCAGGACATCGTCGGCGACCACTTTCGAGACGAGGCCCCAGTCGAGCGCGGTGCCCGCGTCGATCACCTCGCCGGTGAAGAACATCTGCGAGGCCCGCGCCTGGCCGATCAGCCGGGGCAGGATATAGGCGCCGCCGTCGCCGGGCACGAGGCCGAGCTTCAGGAAGGAGACGGCGAATTTGGCCGAGGCGGCGGCGATGCGGATATCGGCGAGACAGGCGAGGCCGCAGCCCTGGCCGATGGCGGGGCCGTTCACCGCCGCGATCACCGGCACTTCGAGATTGCGCAGGGCCTGCGCCAGGGTCTGCACCGTGCGGCGGTAGGTATCGCGCATCTCGCGCGGGCTGCCGCCGAACAGGCCGTGTTTCTCGCGCATGTCCTTGACGTTGCCGCCGGCGGCGAAAGCCTGGCCCGCCCCGGTCAGGATGACGGCGCGCAAGCCCCGGTCGGCCTGCGCCCGGCGCAGCAGGCCGACGAAATGGTCCAGCTCCTCGACGCTGCCGAGGGCGTTCCGCGTCTCAGGCCGGTTCATGACGAGGCGGAGGACATGGCCGTCCTGCTGCCACAGCACTGCGTCGCTCATCGTGTCTCTTCCCTAGATCAGCGGCCCGTCGAAACGCAGGATGTGGATCGCGCTGCGGGCGCCCTTGATGCCGAAATCATCGTCGTCGATCACGACGAGGGTGCGCTCGTCGAACCAGGACAGGCCCTCGATCTTCGCCGGCAGGCCGTCTTCCCTGTCGGAATCGAGGATCAGTCGTTTCGAGAGCACGGGCACCTCCTGCCGGCGCAGGTGCCGGCCATCGGTTTCCTCGAGCGTCGGGCGGCGCTCGAGGTCGAGCCAGGCCGGGTCCAGCCGCTCGTCCGCCATCAGGCGGACATGGAAGATCTTCGAGCCATTCTCCACCCGCTCGACCACCAGGAGGTCGTAGGGACTGACCGAGGTCATGTCGCCGATCTTCACGTCGCGGCGCTCCGCGTTGCGGTCGGCGCGGAAGGCGGCGGGCCGCTCCAGCCGGTAGAGATGGCAGCATTCGATCTCGCGCTTCTTCACGTCGAAAGTGACGAGGCGGATGTTGCGGGACCACAGCGCGACCTCCCGTCCCGGATGGGCCAGGGCGCTCTGGGTCATGAAATGCAGGAAGCGGCCATCGGGTGAAATCGTCAGGCCCTCGAAGCCCCGGTTCAGCCGGCGTTTCGCGAAAACCTCGGGCAGGCGCTCGCGCACCGGATAGGGCGCCTTGCGGTAATGGCGGCCGGTGCCCTTGGGCACGATCCGCTCGATCACCGCGCCGTCGGCCCCGACATGGATAAGACTGGGGCCATATTCCTCGCCGACCCAGAAGGTGCCATCGGGCGCGGCCGCGACGGATTCCGTATCGACGCCGCCGGGGTCGGGCGGCAGCGGCAGGCCCGCCCCGTCGAAAGCCTGTTCGATCGCGTCCTCGCCCTCTTCCCTCGGGTTGGGCAGGCCGGTCAGGGGGGCGCTGGCGGCATCATGCAGGCCGATGCGCGCGGCGAGGCGGACCCGGGTCGCGGCGATCTCGATGGCGACGATGGAGGGCTGGAACGCGGGCTGAAGGAAGATCTTCGCCTCGCCATCGCCGGCGCACATCACGTCCGCGCCCCGGCCGAGGATCGCCGTAGCCTCGTCGCAAGGCACGTTCGGCCCCCGGTCGGTGACGGCGTAGAGCCGGCCGGGCGGATCGCCCGGGCGCCGCGACAGGCCGGAGCCGATGCCAAGCGACAGGCGCAGTTCGGTCTCGCCGACCTGGACCTTGCCGAGGTCGAAGGGCCGGATGGGCAGAGAGATCCGGCGGATTTCAGTCAGCCGTGCGGCCATGGCGACTCAGCTCTCCCCTTGTTCTTCGTTCCGCGCGCTGTCGTGCCAGCGCCGCAGGATCAGCCGGCTGGCGAGGCTGAGCAAGCCGAATATGGCGATGCCGGCGACGGCGATCAGCGCGAGGGCCGCGAACATGCGCGGCACGTTCAGGCGCTGCCCCGCCTCGATGATGCGCCAGGCAAGGCCGGTCGCCCCGCCCGCCGTGGTCGAGGAGACGAATTCGGCGACCACCGCCCCGATCAGGGCCAGCCCCCCGGCGATGCGCAGGCCCCCGAGGTAATAGGGCAGCGCCGACGGCAGTTGCAGCAGCCACAGGACCTGCCAGCGCGAGGCGCCCTGCAGGCGGAACAGATCCTCCAGCCCGCGATCGACCGAGCGCAGGCCGAGCATGGCATTGGACAGCACCGGGAAGAAGGCGACGATGGTGGCGCAGACCAGCATCACCATGAACGGGTCCTCGACATAGATGAGGATCAGCGGCGCGATGGCGACGATGGGCGTCACCTGCAGGATGACGGCGTAAGGGTAGAGACTGCGCTCGATCCAGCGGCTCTGCCGGAACAGGACGGCAAGGCCGAGGCCGGCGATCGCCGAAGTCAGCAGCGCGGCGAATGTGATCTTCAGGGTGACATAGAGCGAGAGGGCGAGGATCGCCCGGTCATGCCACAGGCTGGCGCCGATCGCGCTCGGCGCCGGCAATATATAGGGCGGCAGGTCGTTGACCCGGACCAGGAGTTCCCAGCCCGACAGGACGAGGACGGCGACCAGCAGCGGCGCGATACGGGCGGCGAGGGGCTTCATGTGGGGAGCCTCGCCACACTCTCGTCGTTCCGGCGAAGGCCGGAACCTCGAGACGGAGGGGCGCCCTTGCCGGCTCCAGATCCCGGCCTTCGCCGGGATGACGCGGGGTTGGATGGTAAAAGGATCGCCGCCCGCCTCACGCCGAAAGCTCCATCGCGCGGGCGAGGCTGGCGGAGGCTTCGGCGCATTGGCGAGCGTAGGCGGGGCTGGCGCGGAAGGCGGCGCCTTCCTCGCGGGCGATCGCCCGGATGTCGGCGACATGGCCCGGCCGTCCGCTCATGACCGCGATCCGATCGGAGAGATAGACGCTCTCGAACACGCTGTGGGTGACGAAAATGACGGCGAGGTTTTTGCGCCGGCACAGCGCGCGCAATTCATCGTCGAGGCGAAGACGGGTGATTTCGTCAAGCGCGGCGAAGGGTTCGTCCATCAGCAGGATTTGAGGATCGCCGACGAAGGCGCGGGCGATCGAGGCCCGCATCCGCATCCCGCCCGACAATTCGCGCGGCACCGCCGCCTCGAAACCATCAAGGCCAACGAGGGCGATCGCCTCGCGTGCCGCGGCGTGGCGTTCGGCGCGGCCCCTGCCGGCGAGGCGAAGCGGCAGCGCGATATTGTCGATCACGCTGGCCCAGGGCATCAGGGTCGCGTCCTGGAAGACGACACCGATGCGGGGACGGGGGCCATTCCAGTCGATGCGGCCCGCTGTCGGCCGGTCGAGGCCCATGACGAGGCGGAGCAGGGTGGACTTGCCGCAGCCCGAAGGCCCGAGGATCGACAGGAACTCCCCGGGCTCCAGCGTCAGGTCGACCCCCGCGAGGGCGGTGGTGCCGCTGGCGAAGCGATGGCCGACCCCCTCGATGCGCAAGAGGCTCAATGCAGGCCGACGCCCTTGTTCACGAAATCGAGCGTATAGGCGCGCTTGAGGTCGAGGGTGGCGGGATAGATCCCGGCAGCGACCGTGTCGTCGAAGAAGGATTTCCAGCGCGCGTCGGTCATGGCGCCGATGCCGAGGGTGAGGGCATCGCCCGATTCGGCGATGCCATGTTCGTTCAGCACCTTGATGGCATAGGCGATCTGGTCGTCGGTCATCTCGGGGTTCGCCGCCTTGATCAGGGCGTTGCCGGCCGCCGGATCCCCATGCAGGTAATTCTTCCAGCCGATGATGGTGGCGTCGACGAAGCGCTGGACGAGGTCCGGGTTCTTGTCCAGCAGGTCCTGCCGCGCCTCGATCGTCGTCGAATAGGTGTTGTCGCCGTAATCGGCCAGCAGCAGCACGACAGGCTTGATCCCCGCCTGCGCCACCGTATAGGGCTCGGACGAGAGGTAACCCTGCATGATCATTTTCTTGTCGGCGAGGAAGGGCGCGGCCGAGAAATTATAGGGCCGGATCTGGTCGTCGGTCAGGCCTTGCGTGCGCTTCATCCACAGCCAGAAGGTCTGCAGCGCATCCTTGGACAGAAGGATCGGCCGGCCTTTCAGGGATTTCAGGTCGGTGACGCCCGTGTCCGGGTGCGCGATCATCACCCGGGGCTCCTTCTGGAAGATGGAGGCGATAGCGCGCACGGGGATGTCGTTCTCGACATAGTTCAGGGCGCCGTAACTCTCGCCGCCCATGTTGAAATCGATCTTGCCGGCGGCCAGCAGCAGGGCATGATTCACCTGCGGGCCGCCCATGCGGATCTCGACATCGAGGCCGTATTTCGCGTAGGTGCCGTCGGCGACCGCCTGGTAGAAGCCGCCATGTTCGGCCTGGGCCAGCCAGTTGGTGCCGAAAACCACCTTGTCCCGCCCGAGGGCGGGGGTCGCCGCCGCAACGAGACCCAGAACAAGTGCCGCGAGCCGCCTGATCATCGCCAACCTCCAAGGGAACCGGGGAAGCAGGATAAGCCGCGAGGGACGGCTGGCAAGGCCTGATGGCGGGCGGCGGTCAGCGCTCGGTCAGTTTCAGCTCGATCCGGCGGTTGCGGGCGAGGGACTCGGGACCGCCGCTTGTATCGAGCGGCTGGAATTCGCCGAAACCGGTGGCGGCCACCCGCTCGGGCGGGATGCCCTGCGCGATCAGGAATTTGGCGACGGCGACGGCGCGGCCGGTCGACAATTCCCAGTTCGACGGATAGAGCGGCGAATTGATGATCGGGGTTACATCGGTATGGCCGTCGACCCGCAGGATCCAGGGCAGCTCGGTCGGGATCTGCGCCATGATCTCCTTCAGGGTCGCGGCGAAACGCGCCAGCGTCTCCTGCCCGCCGGGGCCGATCTCGGCCGAGCCGGAGGCGAAGAGCACTTCCGACTGGAAGACGAAACGGTCGCCGACGATGCGAACGTCCTGGCGCTCGCCCAGAACCTCGCGCAGGCGGCCGAAGAATTCGGAACGGTAGCGGGCCAATTCCTCGACCTTGCTGGCGAGGGCGAGATTGAGGCGCCGGCCGAGATCGGCGATCACCGCCTGGGATTCCCGGTCCTTCACGTCCGACTGGTCGAGCAGGGCGGCGATTTCCGTCAGCTGCTGGCGCAATTCCGCGATCTGGCGGTTGAGGAGATCGACCTGGGCCTGGGCATCGGCGCTCAGCGCCTTCTCGCGGTCGAGTTCGGCCGAAAGCTGGCTTGCCTGCGCTTCGAGGCCGGTCGCCTTGTCGCCCTGGGCCGCCAGCTGGTCGCGCAGCTGGTCCCTCTCCTTCGTCGCGCTTTCGACACCGGACGACAGGCTGGAGACGGACAGGCGCAGTTCGGCATTGGCCTGGCGCTCCAGCGCCAGAAGATCGGTCAGGTCGGCGATCTGGCTGTTCAGCCGGGCCAGCGCCTCGTCCCGGCCGGACAGCGCCTGGCCGAGGAAGAATTGCGCCAGCATGAAGACCGACAGCAGGAAGCTGATCGCCAGCAGCAGCGTGGTCAGCGCGTCGACGAAGCCGGGCCAGATGTCCGGCCCGCCCCGGTCGCGGAAGCGGCGGCTGCGCGACGCCATCAGCGCTCGCCCGCGTCGATCGCCGCGATGGTGCGGGTCAGGATCTTCACCTGCGCCGCCACTTCGTCCAGCCCGGCGCGCTGGCCTTCGGCGACGCGGGTGATGCCGGCATCGATATTACGCAAATGCGCCCGGCTGGCGTCGTCGAGCGCGGTCGCGCCCTGCATCTGGGCGATGCGGGACAGGGCCGGTTTCAGCTCCATCTGCGCCTCGGCGATGCGCACCATCAATTCCTGCTCGGCCCGCATCTGGGTCGCCAGGGTGGCCAGGCGCTCGGTCAGGTTCAGCAGGGCGTCATTGGCGGTCGCGCGGTTTTCCTCGGCATGGGCCATGGTCCGTTGCAGGCGGTCGAGGCTTTCCGCCGTGGTTTCCAGCAGGGCCGCGACATAGGCCGGCACGCCGCCGCCGGTCTCGCCTTCCATGCCGGTGCCGCCGAGGCGGGTGTTGGCGGTCAGGTAATCCTCGACCTCGCCGAGGAAGCGGCCTTGCGCCTGGCTGGCCTGAAGTTCGAGAAAGCCGAGGATGAGCGAGCCCGACAGGCCGAAGAGCGACGACGAGAAAGAGGTGCCCATGCCCTGCAGCGGGGCTTCGAGGCCGCGCTTCAACTCGCCGAACATCGCCGTGAAATCGCCGCCGCCGGCGATGTTCAGGTTGCGGATGGCGTCACCAATGGCCGACACCGTCGACAGCAAACCCCAGAAGGTGCCGAGCAGGCCGAGGAAGATCAGCACCGAGACGAGATAGCGGCCGATTTCCCGCTTCTCGTCCAGCCGCGAGGCGAGGCCGTCGACCAGGGCGCGGGTCGCGGTCGGGCCCAGCTGCCAGCGGATGCTGCGCTTTTCCGTCATGGTCGCGGCGATGGGGCCCAGAAGATCGGGCGGCGGCGCGGTCGCCAGGTTGGGATCCTGGCGCACCAGACGCTCGAACCACTGGCCCTCGGGGCGCAGCAGCAGGACCTGACGCAGCATGTAGACGATGCCGAGCAGAAGAACCGAAATGATCACCGCGTTCAGCGGCACATTGGTCATGAAGAAACTGATCGCCCGGCCCAGCAGCACGATCACCAGAACGGCGATGGCCAGCAGGAACAGCGTCATGCGCAACAGATAGCGATCAGGTTTCATCGGTCCTTGTCCCTGTTAAGCCGGGATCGGCCAACCACCGACGCGATCAGGGCATGATGGCGATATCGACCCCATCGGCCACCGGCGCGTCGTCGGCCATGCCGACGGCCCGCATGTCGATGCGGCTGGCGGCTACGCCGTGTTCGATCAGATAGGTGCGGACAGCGAGAACACGCTGGCGGGCCAGCCGGCGCGCGCCGGTCGCGGTGTCATTGGTGCCGCTGGCGAAGCCGCGCAGCAGGACCCGGCCCTCGGGCGACTGCAGCCGGGTCGCCGCGCCATCGAGCGCCGCGCGGGCGGCATCGTCCAGCACGTCGCTGCTGGTGGCGAAGGGAATGCTGCCCACGGGCTTGGCAACGCTGGGCAGACCGCCGGTGCCGGCCCTGTCCGGCGAAGCCGGGGCGACGGGAGCGA
>NZ_JBAQRT010000141.1:0-34381 GCF_049306435.1 Zavarzinia sp. | reverse complement strand
CGGTGGGCGAGCGTTACGACGGCTATGCCGTGGCCCGCCCGGGCGCCAGCGCGGACATCGTCGCCCTCGTCGAGCGGGTGAATGTCGAGCGCCGCGCGCTCTATACCGAAAGGTCCAAGGCGCAATCCGTGCCGGTCGAGGCGGTCGGCAAGATCTATGCGCTGGAGATCATCAAGTCGGCGCCCAAGGGCACCTGGTTCCAGGCCGAGGACGGCAGCTGGACGCAGAGGTAGCGGTGCCGCCACGGCAGGGCCAGAATGGCCCCCTGATGGAAACCAGGGGGCGATTCCTTGCTGACACCTGAGGCCGCGGTCGACCGGCTCGATGTGCTTTATGGCGAAGCGGTTCACGCGCTGACGACGGCGGTGGACCGCTATCTGGCGGATCGCACGGTTCCCACCGCCGAGGAGCGCCGGGCTTTTCGCTACCCCCTGTTGCGGGTGACCTGTCTTCAGCTGGGCGGGGCGACGCGCAACCGCCGGGCTTTCGCCAAGTTCCAGCGCCCCGGCGTCTACGAGACCACGATCACCCAGCCCCGGCATTTCCGTGCCTATCTCCTCGAACAGCTCACCCCCCTGGTCGAGGAATTTGGCGCCGAAATCGAGGTGCTGCCTGGCGAGCTTGAAATTCCCTATCCTTACGTGATCGAGCGGGTGGAGGAGATCGCCCGCGCCGGCGTCTCGGCGGCCGAACTCGGCCTGCATTTCCCGAGGCCGGATCTGTCCCTCGTCGGTGACGAAGTGCCGGACGGCCAATGGGTGGCCCTGCCGGACGAACCCCGGCCGCTGGCCCTGTTCGACGCGGTGCGGATCGATTTTTCGCTGCGCCGGCTGGTGCATTACACCGGCGGTCACTGGCGCCATGTGCAGAAATGGATCCTGCTGACCAATTACCATCGCTATGTCGATGAATTCGTCCGCTGGGGCCTGGCCCGCCTCGCCGAGGACAGCGCCTATACCGCCCTCGTGCTGCCCGGTGGCGCGCGGATCGATCGCGGCACGCCGCCCGAGACGGCGGAGGCGCTGATCGCCGCCAGCCCCTGGCACCGCTTCCAGATGCCGGCCTATCACCTGATCGCCCGGGACGGGCAGGGGGTGACGCTGATCAATATCGGCGTCGGCCCGTCCAACGCCAAGAACATCACCGATCACCTCGCGGCGCTGCGCCCCAACTGCTGGCTCATGGTCGGTCATTGCGCCGGCCTGCGCCAGTCGCAGCAGATCGGCGATTATGTCCTCGCCCATGCCTACTTGCGGCAAGACCGCATCCTCGACGAGCTTCTGCCGCCGGATATTCCCATCCCCGCCCTGGCCGAAGTTCAGGTCGCCCTGCAGGACGCCGCGGCCATGGTCACCGGCGAGGCCGAGGATGCGCTGAAGGAGCGGCTGCGCACCGGCACGGTGGTCACCAATGGCGACCGCAACTGGGAACTCCGCTACACGCTGGAAAGCCGGCGGATCAACCTCTCCCGCGCCGTCGCTCTCGACATGGAAAGCGGCACAATCGCCGCCAATGGCTACCGCCTGCGCGTGCCCTATGGCACCTTGCTCTGCGTCTCCGACAAGCCCCTGCACGGCGAGATCAAGCTGCCCGGCGCCGCCAATGCCTTTTACGAGAAGGCGGTGGCGCAGCATCTGGTCATCGGCCTGACCGCGCTCGACCTCCTGCGCACGCGGCAGGACATGCTGCATTCCCGCAAGCTGCGCTCCTTCGACGAGCCGCCGTTCCGATGAACGGGGTCCTGACCATTCTCGTCGACGGCGACGCCTGCCCGGTGAAACCCGAGGTGTTCAAGGTCGCCGAGCGTTACAATGTTCCGGTGATCGTGATCGCCAACAGTTTCATCAACCTGCCGCGCAATCCCCTGTTCGAGCGGGTGATCGTCAGCGACGGCTTCGATGCGGCGGACGACTGGATCGCGGAGCGGGCCGACGCCGTCTCGATCGTGGTGACGGCGGATGTGCCCCTGGCGGCGCGGGCGGTGAAGGCGGGGGCGACGGCGATCGCGCCCAGCGGCCGGTCCTTCACCGAGGCGGGCATGGGCCTCGCGCTCGCCACCCGCAACCTGATGACGGAACTCCGCGCGGCGGGGGAGGTGACCAGTGGTCCCCGGGCCTTCTCCGCCCGCGATCGCTCCACCTTCCTCTCCGCCCTCGACGAGGCGGTGAACCGCCTGCGCCGGAAAGGGGCATGACATGAGCGAGCGACGACTGATTTCCTCCGGCTCCTGCTTCGAGGCGGAGATCGGCTATTCCCGCGCCGTGGTGCAGGGCGACTGGGTCTTCGTTTCGGGCACCACGGGTTTCGACTACGCGGCCATGACCATTGTCGGGGATGTCGCCGGCCAATGCGATCAGGCCCTGCGCAATATCGCGGCGGCGCTCGCCGAGGCGGGGGCGGCCATGGCCGATGTCGTCCGCGTTCATTATTACCTGCCGAACGCCGATGATTTCCCTGCCTGCTGGCCGATTCTGCGCCAATGGCTGGGCGAGATCCGCCCGGCGGCCACCATGCTGGTGAGCGGGTTGGCCGATCCCCGCATGAAGATCGAGATCGAAGTGACGGCGCTGAAGCGGTGAGCGCGGCCGGCGACGGGGCCTGGCCCCATGTCACCCTGGTGCTGGGCGGCGCCCGCTCGGGCAAGAGCCGCCATGCCGAGGCGCTGGTGCGGGAAGCTGGCGCCGCGCCCTGGACCTATGTCGCGACGGCCGAGGCCTGGGACGAGGAAATGCGAACCCGGATCGCCCATCATCGGGCCGAGCGGGCGGTGACCGGCGAGGGGGGGTGGATCACCATCGACTCGCCCCTCGATCTTGCCGGCGCATTGCGCTCGGCGGCGGCGGAATCGCCCGTGCTGGTCGATTGCCTGACCCTGTGGCTGACCAATCTGATGCTGGGCGAACGGGATGTCTCGGCCGCCCTCGAGGCATTCTTTGACGCGCTGTCGATGCGAAAGGCGCCGGTGGTTCTCGTCGCCAACGAGGTCGGTCTCGGCATCGTGCCGGAAAACGCGCTGGCCCGGGCCTTTCGCGATGCCGCGGGGCGCCTGAACCAGCGAATCGCGGCGAGGGCTGGCCGCGTGCTGTTCATCGTCGCGGGGTTGCCGGTCGTCGTGAAGTGAGCCTGCCTGACCAATTGCGGGGGCGGCCCGGCCCTTTCGCATTTGCCATATAAGGCCCCGGCGCGGTAGAAGGTCGGGGTAGGCCTGTACATACGGATCCGCCATGAACTTCCTTTTGCGCGCCCTGACCTGGTGGCACGATTCCACGCTCGGCACGGCCCTGTTCACGTCCCGCAAGGGCGAGCAGGTCGGCAAGGACGAGCAGGGCAATCGCTATTACCGCGAACGCGGCGGCGACCGCCGTTGGGTGATGTATAACGGCGAGATCGAGGCGACCCGCGTTCCGCCGGAATGGCACGCCTGGCTCCATGGTCTCAGCGACGCGCCGCCCTCGGAAAAGCCGCTGCCGACCAAGGTCTGGGAAAAGCCCCATCACCCCAATCTGACCGGCACCGCCGCGGCCTATCACCCGGCGGGCAGCCTGGCGACCGATGGCCACCGTGCCCGGGCCGTTGGCGACTACGAGCCCTGGACGCCGTCGTGACGCGCTCGCCGCGCTTTCGCCGCAAAGCCGAGGGAAATTCCCAGTCATGAATTCCAATCTGGTCGAGACCCTGATCGGTGCCGTCGTTATCGGCGTGGCGGCGGTCTTTCTTGTCTTCGCCTATTCGACGGTGGGACACAAAGGCGGCGGCGGCTATGCGCTGACGGCGAAATTCGATCGGGTGGACGGCCTGCCCATCGGTGCCGATGTCCGCATCAGCGGCATCAAGGTCGGCAGCGTTACCGGGCAGGATCTCGATCCCGCCACCTATCGCGCGAAAATCAGCCTCAGCATGTCGGCCGCGATCGAACTGCCGGACGACAGTTCGGCCAAGGTCGCCTCCGAAGGGTTGCTGGGCGGCGCCTATATCGCGATCGAGCCGGGTGGCAGCGACAAGGTGATCGCGCCCGGTGGCGAAATCAAATACACGCAAAGTTCGGTCGATCTCATGGGGCTGATCAGCCGTGCCGTTTTCGGCTCGACCGAAAGCCAGGGAGCCGCGCCGGCCAGCGGCGGCAACTGACATCATGACAGGCGGTCGCGCTCTTGCCCTGATCGCGGTTCTGGCGCTGGCCATGCCCTTGACGGCATGGGCGCAGATCGCGGAACCGGCCCCGGCCGACGCCGTGCCGCCGACCGAGGATGTTCCGACCGATATCGAACCCGCGGCCCCGCCGGCCGATGTTCCGGCCCTGCCGGCTCCCGCTGTCGGCGGTGTCGTGACGGGTGTCATCCTGCAGGGGCTGGATAAGGTTTCGGCCCGGACCTCGGTGATCGAAGTGCCACTGGACGGCAGCGCCACCTTCGGCACCTTGACCATCCATGTCCGCCAGTGCATCACCGCGCCGCCGGACGAGAAGCCCGAAACCTCGGCCTTCCTCGAAATCTCCGATACGCCGCCGGGTCATGATCCGTTGCCCGTGTTTTCGGGCTGGATGTTCGCGTCGAGTCCGGCGCTTTCGGCGCTGGAGCACCCGGTTTACGATGTCTGGGTGACGGCCTGCAGGATGTCGGCCCCCGGCAAGCCCTGAGGCAGGGCGAGGAAATCGCCCGCCGGCGCGTTCAGCGCGGCGGCCAGCAGGCGGCGATACTGGTCGCGTGGAACTTCCAGCGCCCCGAACCGTTTTAGATGATCGGTCACGAACTGGGTGTCCAGCAGGGTGAAGTCGCCCTTGCGCAGCCGGGCGATCAGATGGACGAGGGCGACCTTCGAGGCATCGGTCTCGCGGCTGAACATGCTTTCGCCAAAGAACGCGGCCCCCAGCCGGACGCCGTAGAGCCCGCCCACCAGCCGGCCGCCCAGCCGGGCCTCGACCGAATGGGCGTGGCCGGTCCTGAACAAATCGGTATAGAGATGGCGGATGCGATGGCTGATCCAGGTCGTGCGCCGCCCGGTGGCCGAGGCGGCGCAGGCGGCGATCACGGCCTCGAAATCCTGGTCGATCGAGACCTCGAACCCGCCCTGCCGGATGACCTTGGCCAGGCTGCGCGGGATGTGGAAATGATCGAGGGGCAGGATGCCCCGCCATTCGGGATCGACCCAGAACAGGTCCTGATCATGGACATGATCGGCCATCGGGAAGATCCCGGCGGCATAGGCCCGCAAAAGGATGGTGGGGGTCAGCAACTCGCTCATGCCCCCGCAGCCTAGCGGATTTCCGGCCGGACGGGAACGCCGGCCGGAATCTCGTCAGTCCTCGTGGCGCCGGTTACGCTCGATGAACTGCTCCAGCCAATGGATGTGATAGTCGCCATTCATGAAATCGGGCTCGCCGATCAGCCGCTGGTGCAGCGGGATCGTCGTCTCGATGCCACCGATGACATATTCATCGAGCGACCGGCGCAACCGCATCAGGCATTCGTTCCGGCTCTTGCCGTGGACGATCAGCTTGCCGATCAGGCTGTCGTAATAGGGCGGAATGCGATAGCCGGTATAGGCGCCCGAATCGATGCGCACGCCCGGGCCGCCCGGCGGGTGGTACTCGAGAATCTGGCCCGGCGACGGGGTGAAGGTCTCCGGATTCTCGGCGTTGATGCGGCATTCGATGGAATGGCCGGAAAACACCACCTCGTCCTGGGTGAAGGACAGGGGCGCGCCCGCCGCGATGCGGATCTGCTCGCGCACCAGATCGATGCCGGTGATCGCTTCGGTGATCGGATGTTCCACCTGCAGGCGGGTGTTCATCTCGATGAAGTAGAATTCCCCGTTCTCGTAGAGGAATTCGACCGTTCCGACGCCGAGATAGCCCAGCTTGCGCATGGCATCGGCGACGATATTGCCGATGCGGCCGCGCTCGTCCGCGTTGAGGGCGGGCGAGGGGGCTTCCTCCAGCACCTTCTGGTGACGGCGCTGCAGGGAACAGTCGCGCTCGCCCAGATGGCAGACGTTGCCGTGGCTGTCGGCGATGACCTGGATTTCGATATGGCGCGGCTGGCCCAGATATTTCTCGATATAGACCGCGTCGTCGCCGAAAGCCGCCTTGGCTTCCGAGCGCGCGGTCGACAGGGCGATCGCCAGTTCGTCGACGCTGCGCGCGACCTTCATGCCGCGTCCACCGCCGCCGGCCGCCGCCTTGATCAGGACGGGAAAGCCGATGTCCCTGGCGATTTCCATCGCCTGACCTTCGTCGGTGACCCCGCCGTCCGAGCCGGGAACGACCGGAATGCCGAGCGCCTTGGCCGTCTTCTTGGCGACGATCTTGTCGCCCATCATGCGGATGTGCTCGGGCCGGGGGCCGATGAAGGTGATGCCGTGCTCGCCGACGATCTGGGCGAATTTGGCGTTTTCCGACAGGAAGCCATAGCCGGGGTGGATGGCATCCGTGTTGGTGATCTCGGCGGCCGAGATCAGGGCCGGAATGTTCAGGTAGCTCTTGTTCGAGGGCGGCGGGCCGATGCACACGCTCTCATCCGCGAGGCGGACATGCATGGCGTCGGCATCCGCGGTGGAATGGACCGCCACGGTGGCGATGCCCATTTCCTTGCAGGCCCGGTGGATCCGCAGCGCGATTTCGCCGCGGTTGGCGATCATGACCTTGTCGAACATGGGGCGGCTCCCGTCCTTACTCGAGGACGACCAGGATCTCGCCATATTCGACCGGCTGACCGTTTTCGACGCCGAGCTTCTGCACCACGCCGTCGCGCGGGGCCGGGATCGGATTCATGGTCTTCATCGCCTCGACGATCAGCAGGGTCTGGCCCTTGCTGACACGGTCGCCGGCCTTGATGAAGTTGGCCGCGCCCGGTTCAGGCGCGAGATAGGCCGTGCCGACCATGGGCGAGGTGACCGGCGTGCCCGAGATGGCGGGCGCGGGATTGCCGGCGCCCGCGGGGGCAACGGTCGACACGGGGGCGGCGATCGCCGCCGGAGCGGCCACGGCGGCACTGGTGACCATGGTCACCTGACGGGCGACCCGAATGGACCGGCCGCTTTCCGTGACCTCGATCTCGGTCAGATCGGCTTCGACCAGAAGCTCTGCGAGCTCGCGGATCAGCGTCTTGTCGAGCGACATCTTGGCAACCAAGTAAATTCTCCGATTTGCAGGGGATAGCCTCGCGCGTGTTCCGGCCCGCCGGTCAATTGCGCGGGGGCAGGTCTTGCGCCACCAGGCCCTTGATCGCCTCGAGAGCGAGCAGGTAGCCCTGGACACCAAGACCGCAGATCACACCTCTCGCCGCCAGGGCGACATAGGAATGATGACGGAAGGCTTCCCGTTTGAAGATGTTGGACAGATGCACTTCGATCGTCGGCACTTCCGCCCCGAGAAGGGCGTCCATGATCGCGATCGATGTGTGGGTATAGGCGCCGGCGTTGATGATGATGCCGGTCGCCCGGCCTCTCGCGCCGTGGATGAGGTCGATCAGCTCGCCTTCGTGGTTGCTCTGATGGAATTCGACCTCGAGGCCGAATCCCTCTCCCCAGGCTTCCACCATGGCCTTTATGCCGGCCAGCGTGTCGCGGCCATAGATATGCGGCTCCCGCTGCCCCAGAAGATTGAGGTTCGGTCCGTTCAGAACCAGAACGATCGGCCGCATTGCCGCCCCCGGCTGTTGCGCCGGCGATGCCGGCTGCGTGATGAATCACCGCTCGCGCGGCTGCCGCACATTACCGTGTGCGGTGAGCGGGTGCAAACACCGTGCCTCGATCGGCCCGCGAAGGGCGGAAAACGGCTGGAATTCAGGCGATCCGCCCGTGTTCCAGGATCTTCTGGACGATCTGGAACAGCGCGCCGAAGTCCACGGGCTTGGAGACATAGTCGTCCATGCCGGCTTCGATGTAGCGCTCGCGGTCGCCGCGCATGGCGTGGGCGGTCACCGCGATGATGGGAACGGTGCCGTGGGGCGGCGGCAGAAGCCGAATCGCGGCCGTCGCCTGGATGCCGTCCATGCCGGGCATCCGCACATCCATCAGGATGATGTCGAACACTTCGGCCCTGGCCTTGACCAGCGCTTCGGCGCCGTCATTGGCGATGACCACCCGGTGGCCCGCGCTGCCCAGCCGGGCGAGCATCAGCTTCTGATTATAGGGATGATCCTCGGCGACAAGGATATTCAAGGACTTGTCGGCGACAACCGCGGTCGCCGCATCAGCATTGCCGGTGGCGTCGCGCAGCTTGCGACCGGGCTGGTCCTCGTCCTCGACGACATCGAAGGGCAGGGTGATCCAGAAGGTGGAGCCGCGTCCCGGCGCGCTGACGAGGCCGATATGGCCGCCCATCATTTCGGTCAGCTGCCGGCAGATGGCGAGGCCAAGGCCCGAGCCGCCGTAATTGCGCGCCGTCGCCGCGTCGGCCTGTTCGAACTTGCGGAACAGCCGGGGCTGGACGTCATCGGCGATGCCGATGCCGGAATCCTTCACCTCGAATCGCAGCACGACCTTCTCGCCCATCGCCGCCTCGCGCTTCACGCGAAGGGCGACAAAGCCGGAGGAGGTGAATTTCACGGCGTTGGAGACGAGGTTGACCAGGATCTGGCGCAGCCGGTCCGGGTCGCCGATCAGGGTCGAGACGCCGCGCAGGTCGTTGGTGACGAAGAATTCCAGCCCCTTGCGGTTGGCCTGGCTCTCCCAGACCGCCGCGATGCCGTCCAGCACCTCGTTGGGGTCGAACTTGCGATCGTAAAGCTCGAATCGGCCGGCCTCGATCTTGGACAGGTCGAGAATATTGTTGAGGAGGGTCAGCAGGGTCTCGCCCGACTTCAGCACGGCTTCCGCGTAGTCGCGCTGTTCGGCGGTCAGCGGCGTGTCGAGGAGGAGCCCGGTCATGCCGAGGATGCCGTTCATCGGCGTCCGCAGCTCGTGGCTCATGGTGGCGAGGAAATCCGATTTCGCGCGATTGGCGGCTTCGGCCTGCTTGGCGCTGCTCACCGCTTCCATGGCCTCGATCCGCTCGGAAATATCGCGGATGATGCCGACGAAGACTTTCTTGCCCGCCGCCACGGCCTCGCCGACCGAGAGTTCCATGGGGAAGGTCGAGCCGTCCTTGCGCTGACCGACCACTTCGCGGCCGATGCCGATGATCTTGCGCGTGCCCGTGCGGTGATAATTGGCGATATAGCCGTCGTGCTCCTCGCGGTAGGGCGCGGGCATCAGCATACGGATGTTGCGGCCGATCACATCGCCCGGGCCATAGCCGAACAGGCGCTGGCACGCGGAATTGTAGATCTGGATGAGGCCCTGGGGATCGATGATGATCACGCCGTCGACCGCCGTCTCGATCACCGCCCGCAGGGTCGCTTCCGAGGTGCGCAGGTCTTCCTCGTTCCGCTTGCGGTTGGTGATGTCGCGGATGATGCCGACATAGACCGTGTCGCCGTGGGACTCGGCCTCGCCGACCGAAAGCTCCATCGGGAAGGTCGAGCCATCCTTGCGCCGGCCCGTGGTCTCGCGGCTGATGCCGATGATGGCGCCGACGTCCGATACCGCGGTGTCGCCCGTTTCGGCCCGCGATATCAGCAGGCTCAGGTTCTGTCCTTCGACCTCTTCGTGGCTATAGCCGAACAGACGTTCGCAGGCCTTGCTGAACAGGCTGATCGCACCCTGGCCGTCGATGATGACAATACCATCCACCGCTGTGTCGATGACGGCTTTCAGCTGTACAGCGCTGCTTTCCACGGACTCACCTGCGGTAACTTGGCCACGAAAGTCTGTCATCCCGGCCTCACCAAAAGGTTAACTCCGGCCCGTCGATCGCCTATATCTGTCGCACGGAATCGACGGGCGCGAGGCGACGATGAATATCACGATCAATGGCGACACCATGACCCTGCCGGATCATGCGACCGTCGCGGCGATGATCGGCCTGCTCGGCCTGGACCGTAGCAAGGTCGCGGTGGAGCGCAACCTGGAAATCGTGCCCCGGTCCACCTTCGATGCCGTGATGCTCGCGGACGGCGACCGGATCGAGGTGGTGCACTTCATCGGGGGGGGCGAGGCGGACATGGGGGCCGAGGACCCGCTGGTGATTTCGGGGCGCAGCTTCACGTCGCGGCTTCTGGTCGGCACCGGCAAATACAAGGATTTCGAGGAAACCCGCGACGCCATCGCCGCCTCGGGCGCCGAGATCGTCACGGTCGCCGTGCGCCGGGTCAATCTGGCGACGCCGGGCGCCCCCATGCTGGTCGATTACCTCGACCCCAAGGTCTACACCTTCCTGCCCAACACGGCCGGCTGCTACACCGCCGAAGATGCCATCCGCACCCTGCGCCTCGCCCGGGAGGCGGGGGGCTGGAACCTCGTGAAGCTCGAGGTCCTCGGCAATGTGAAGACGCTCTATCCCAACATGCCCGAGACCCTGCGCGCCGCCGAAGTGCTGGTGAAGGACGGTTTCGAGGTCATGGTCTATTGCGCCGATGATCCGATCGCGGCCAAGCGGCTGGAAGAGATCGGCTGCTGCGCCATCATGCCCCTGGCGGCGCCCATCGGCTCCGGCCTTGGCGTGCAGAACCCGGTGAACATCCGCCTGATCATCGAGGAAGCGAAAGTGCCCGTCCTCGTCGACGCCGGCGTCGGCACGGCTTCGGACGCCGCGGTCGCCATGGAACTGGGCTGTGACGCCGTCCTCATGAACACCGCGATCGCCGGGGCGAAGCACCCGATCCTGATGGCCCGGGCGATGAAGGCGGCGATCGAGGCCGGCCGCCTTGCCTATCGCGCCGGCCGGATGCCGCGGAAGCTCTACGCCGACCCGAGTTCGCCCCTCGCCGGTCTGATCTGAGGGGCGCTCAGCACCCGGTCCATACCGCCTCGCGCTTTTCAATGAAGGCGCCGATGCCCTCCTGGGCGTCGCGGGCCAGCATGTTGCGGGTCATCACTTCCGAGGCATAGGCATAGGCTTCCGTCGTCGGCATCTCCGCCTGGCGGTAGAAGGCTTCCTTGCCGATGGCGAGGGTGAGGGGGGATTTCGAGGTGATGCGGCGGGCCAGCGCCAGCACCGCGTCGTCGAGTTCGGCCGCCGGCACCGCCCGATTGATCAGGCCGAAACGCTCGGCCGTGGCGGCATCGATCGTCTCGCCGGTCAGCAGCATTTCCATCGCCTGCTTCCGCCCGATATTGCGGGTGAGGGCGACCATGGGCGTCGAGCAGAACAGGCCGATGTTCACGCCCGGCGTCGCGAATCGAACACCCTCCGCCGCGATGGCGAGATCGGCGGTGGCGACGATCTGGCAACCGGCGGCGGTCGCCATGGCGTGGACGCGGGCGATCACCGGCTGACGCAGGCTCTGTATCCGCCGCATCAACTGGCTGCAGCGGGCGAAGACGGCCGCCAGCGCCGCCGCGTCCTGGCCAAGGCCGCGCATTTCCTTCAGGTCGTGGCCGGCGCAGAAGGCGGGACCATCGGCGGCGATGACGACGACCTTCACCGATGCATCGGCATCCAGCGTGTCGAGATGGTCGATCAGGGCGGCCATCATCGCCATCGACAGGGCATTGCGCGATGCCGGCCGGTTCAGGGTGAGGGTGGCGATCCCGTCGTCGTCCCGGCGCACTACCAAAGCGCCGTTGTCTGCCCCATGCATGGCTGATCCTCCCTCACTGTTTTGCCCTTGGCGGCTCTTGCGCCTTGGGGCAAGGCTAGACCGGCAGGTTTCCATAGCGGAATTAGACGATGATCGAACTCTATACGTCGAAGACTCCGAACGGTCGCAAGGTCTCGATCATGCTCGAGGAGCTGGGCGAGCCCTATGAGGCGATCATGGTCGACCTCGGCAAGGGTGACCAGTTCAAGCCCGAATTCCTGGCGATGAACCCGAACAACAAGATTCCGGTGATCAAGGATATCGACAACGGTCAGGTGGTTTTCGAGTCGGGCGCCATCCTCATCTATCTGGCCGAGAAACATGGCCGTTTCCTGCCGGCACCGGGCACGGCGGAGCGGGTCGCGGTCCTCGAATGGCTGTTCTTTCAGATGGCGTCCATCGGCCCGATGATGGGCCAGTTGTTCCACTTCCGGAACTATCAGGGCGAGCCGCAGACCTATCCGATCGAGCGTTTCTCGGGCGAGGTGAGCCGGATCTTCAAGGTGATGGAGACGAGGCTTTCCGCCAGTCCCTACCTTGGTGGCACGGATTATTCGATCGCCGACATGGCGGCCTACCCCTGGGCCAAGCTGGGCGGTTTCCTGGGCGTCGACCTCGACCAGCTGCCGGGCGTCTCGGCCTGGCTGGAGCTGGTGGGCGCGCGTCCGGCGGTACAGCGCGGTATCAATATACCGGAGTAAGCAGATCGCGGAAAATCAGTCACTTAAGGCGCGGTAACATGATACCGCATTGGTAAGTGGCTGATTTTGCTTGCGCGGAACCTCTTGCAATAAGCGTCCAGCTCTGTCTATATGCCGGCCTTCGCCGGGTTCGCCCGACAGCAGAGGTTTCTGATCAATGAAGACCTATTCCGCAAAACCCGCGGAAGTGACGAAGAAGTGGGTGGTGATCGATGGCGAAGGCCTCGTCGTCGGCCGCCTCGCCTCCATCGTCGCCAACCGCCTGCGTGGCAAGCATCTTGCCACCTTCACGCCCCATGTCGACATGGGTGACAATGTCATCGTGATCAACGCCGAGAAGGTGCAGTTCACGGGCCGCAAGCGCGAGAACCGTGAATTCTTCTGGCACACCGGCCATCCGGGCGGCATCAAGTCGCGCACGATGGGCCAGATCCTCGACGGCAAGCATCCCGAGCGCGTGCTGATGAAGGCCGTGGAACGCATGGTTCCGCGCGGTCCTCTCGGCCGTCAGCAGATGTCCAATCTGCGCGTCTATGCCGGCCCCAGTCATCCGCATCTCGGTTCGCAGCCCGAAGTCCTCGACGTCGGCGCGCTGAACCCGAAGAACAAGAGGTAGGTCATGGCCGACAATCAGGCTCCCCGTACCCTCCAGGATCTGCGCACCCTGACCAGCGGTCAGGCGACCGCCGCCACCCCGAGCAACACCGCCGACGCCAAGAAGGCCGTGGACGCCAAGGGCCGCACCTACGCGACCGGCAAGCGCAAGAACGCGGTCGCCCGCGTCTGGGTGAAGCGCGGCACCGGCAAGGTCACGATCAATGGCCGCGACATCGGCGTTTATTTCGCCCGTTCGGTCCTGCGCATGTTGCTGAACCAGCCGTTCCAGGTCGCGAACCGCGTCGGTCAGTATGACATCGACGCGACCGTCTCCGGTGGTGGCCTGTCGGGCCAGGCCGGCGCCGTCCGTCACGGTGTCTCCAAGGCCCTGACCTATCAGGAACCCGAGCTGCGCTCGGTCCTGAAGGCCGGCGGCTTCCTGACCCGCGACAGCCGCGTGGTCGAGCGCAAGAAGTACGGCAAGGCCAAGGCCCGCCGCAGCTTCCAGTTCTCGAAGCGCTGATCGCCCTACATTCGGGATCGCCCGGCGCATCGCCGGGCCGCCCTTCGGAAACCCCGCCGCATCCCGGCGGGGTTTCTTTTTGCCGAGGCGATGCGGCCATCTGGATGGCAGGTGTTGGCTTGTCAGACCCGTATCCGGTCCCTATCTTGGTGGTGTTACACCACTCGATAGTGGGGAAGCCACCGTGTCCGAGCCACAGCTTTCCGTCCGCAGCGCGAGGGCGCGCGACCTCGCGCATCGTCTGGCCAGGCGGGAACATCGCACCATCGCCGAAATCGTCGAACGCGCCCTCGAAATCTATGCCGTTCAGCAGGAAGGCGGCGAACCCGCGTCGGCGTTCTACGCCCGTCTCGCTGCCCCGGCCGAGGAGGACGATTTCGACCTCGACGCGCTTATCCGCGAGGCGCGGCGGCCCGATCCGGGGCCAGACCTGTGATCTTTCTCGACACCAACGTCGTTTCCGAGACGTTTCGGCACACGCCCGATCCCTCTGTGATCGCGTGGTTGACGAGTCATGACGCCGAATTGGCATTGCCGACCGTCACCATCGGCGAGATTGCCTTCGGTATTGCAAAAATTCCGCCCGATCAACGTGCCCGGCGACTGGCGCGTAATCTCGATGAATGGCGCCGACGTTTCTCGGGAAGGATTTTCGCCTTCAACGAGGATGCCGCGCTCGCTTTCGGCGGTATCATGGGAGACGCCATCCGGCGGGGGCGGCCCATGTCGACCGCCGACGGCATGATCGCGGCCATCGCGAAGGTCGGCAAAGGACGGCTCGCCACCCGAAATGTGACGGATTTCGAAGGGACCGGTGTCGAGCTGATCTGCCCCTGGTCCCCTTGATCGACGCCTATTCCGCCTTGCGCTTGCGGGCGAAGGCCTGCGCGAGGCCGAGGGTGATACCCCAGAGCGCGAAGGGCGGCAGCGTGCTGATGGCGAAGATCGTCGCCTGACCGAGGTCCGGCTGCTCCGCGAATAGATGCTGCATCAGGAACCAGCCCAGGATCACCCCGACGATGCCGGCCCAGAAGGCGATACGGCGGGGCGTGTCGATGGCTTCGTCCTTCATGGCGGCTCCGGGCTCGGGTCGGTTCCACCCCCCAGAATGGGGAGCATGACCGCGGCGCATTCTTCACTCATCCTGATCACCGACGCAAGGTTGGGTGTTGAACGGACTTTGCGCTTGTAAAAAATATAGGGTATATACCCTATAAAGAACAAAGTTAGGGAGAACGTCATGGCCGATGCTGCAGTTGCACAAGACTATGCTGGCGGGAATGGCCCCTGGTCCTTGCCGATCGACAAGATCGACCCCAGCCGCCCGGAGTATTTCCTGGCCAACGAGCATGGTGAATACTTCCGGCGTCTTCGCCAGGAAGATCCGATTCACTACACGCCCGAGAGTGCCTTCGGGGCCTTCTGGTCGATCACCCGTTTCGACGATATCGTGAAGGTGGAGACCAATCCGGGTGTCTTTTCGTCCGAACCGTCGATCATCATCGGCGACGCCAGCGACAATTTCGAGCCGCCGATGTTCATCGCCATGGATCCGCCGATCCACGACGTCCAGCGTCTCGCCGCCTCGCCGGCGGTCGCGCCGCAGCGGCTTTCCGAACTCGAGGCGGTGATCCGCGAACGGGCTGGGGCGATCCTCGACGGCCTGCCGGTGAATGAACCCTTCAACTGGGTCGAGCGGGTTTCCAAGGAACTCACCACCCAGATGCTCGCGACCCTGTTCGACCTGCCGTGGGAAGACCGCTACCTGCTGCCCTATTGGTCGGATATCGCGACTGCGGCTGAAGCGGTCGGCTCGACCTTCGACCAGGCCGAGCGCCAGCGCATCATGTTCGAGTGCCTGGCCTATTTCCAGAAGCTGTGGATCGAGCGCGCCGCCGCCGCGCCGAAGTTCGATTTCATTTCGCTGATGGCCCATAACCCGCAGACCAAGGACATGATCAACAACCCGCTGGAAATGGTGGGCAATCTGATGCTGCTCATCGTCGGCGGCAATGACACCACCCGGAATTCGATCTCGGGCGGCGTCTATTTCCTGAACAAGAACCCGGGCGAATACGCCAAGCTGCGGGCGGACCCGTCGCTGATCCCCAACATGATCTCGGAAATCATCCGCTATCAGACGCCGCTGTCCCACATGCGCCGCACCGCCAAGGAAGATTTCGAGCTGAACGGCAAGCAGATCAGGAAGGGCGACAAGGTCGTGCTCTGGTACTGCTCGGGCAACCGCGACGAGACGGCGATCGAAAACCCGGATGCCTTCATCATCGACCGGCCGCGCGCGCGCCATCACATCGCCTTCGGCTTCGGCATTCACCGCTGCATGGGCAACCGCATGGCCGAGATGCAGCTGCGCGTGCTGTGGGAAGAAATCATGAAGCGTTTCGACAATATCGAAATGCTGCAGGAGCCGAAGCGCGTGCTCTCCAACTTCGTCAATGGCTATGACGAGCTGATGGTCCGCGTGCATCCCCGCGCGGCGTAAGCCGCGAACAGGCAGGCCATCGGCGCAAGCCGCGGGCTGACAAGCCTGCGGATTTCGCCTATGCCTTGGGGATGGACGGAGATCTTCGCCCCCCCAGGGCCCGCAGCCGCAACACGCGCCAGCGCATCGTCGAGGCCGCGCTGCGTCTGTTCAACGAGCGGCATTTCGGCAATGTGACCACCTCGGAACTGGCGGCCGAGGTGGGCATCGCCGAGGGCAATCTCTGGTATCATTTCCGCAACAAGCGGGCGCTGCTCGACGAATTGTCCGGGCTTTATGTCGAGCGGGCGCGCGGCCGTCTGGTGCTGTCGCCGGGGCAGGGCGATATTCTCGACGCCTATGCCGACATGCTGCGGGCGATGACCGGCGAGGTGCGGGATTTCCGCTTCATCTTCCGCGACCGTGCCGATTTCGGCGAATTGTCGCCGCAGCTGGCGCAGAATCTCGCTTCGATCTATGGCGGCACATGGCGCCAGATGTCGGACTTCTTCAAGGCCATGCGGGCCGCCGGGCATCTGTCGATCGCCGACGAATGGATCGGCGCCCATGTTTCCAACGCGATCCTGATCATCCGCTTCTCGCTCGAATTTTTCCGCGAACTGAATGTGGAAGAGGTGGGCTCGGATCACGCGGCCTGGGGTGTGGTCCAGCATCTGGCGGCGCTGGGTGAAATGCTGGAGCCCGCCGCGCGCGACCATCTGGTCGAACGCCTTGGCCTTGCCGGCGCCATGGAAAAAGCCAAGGCCATGCCCTTCGCCCTGCCGGGCGGGACCTGAGCCGATACCCGTCGTCGCAGCCTATGGCCACGCGGGGGGCGATCCCCTATCGTGCCGGCCGGTGTGAACAAGAGGGTCGGGCATGAGCCTTTCCGGTGCCTATCAGCATCAGTCGCAATCCGCCGTGGTCGCGCCGTCGCCGGTGGTCAACCGGCCGGTCGCGCGCTGGCTGTTCTTCGTGTCGTTCCTGCTGCTCTGCATGGTCGTGCTGGGCGGGGTGACGCGGCTGACGGATTCCGGCCTGTCGATCACCGAATGGAAGCCGGTGACCGGCGCCATCCCGCCGCTGTCGCAGGAGGCCTGGCAGGCCGAGTTCGCCAAATACCAGCAAATCCCGCAGTACCAGCAACTGAACAGGGGCATGAGCGTCGACGAGTTCAAGCAGATCTACTGGTACGAATGGGCGCATCGTCTGCTCGGACGGCTGATCGGCTTCGCCTTCTTCGTGCCTTACCTGTGGTTCCTGCTGCGGGGCAAGCTGGACCGGCCCATGGCCTGGCGTCTCGCCGGCATTCTGGTGCTGGGCGGATCGCAAGGCTTGCTGGGCTGGTTCATGGTGGCGTCGGGCCTGACCGAGCGGGTCTCGGTCTCGCAGTACCGGCTGGCGGCCCATCTCTCGCTCGCCTTCGTCATTCACGCGGCGGTGTTCTGGACCGCGCTCGACCTGTGGCGCGGGCGGGTGGTCCGTGTCGCGTCCTTCGGCCTGTCACGCGGCGCCGCCGTGGTGATTGTGCTTATTTTCCTGCAGATCGTGCTTGGCGCGTTCGTCGCCGGGCTCGATGCCGGGCTGGCCTATAACACCTGGCCGCTGATGGATGGCGATCTGGTGCCGGCGGGCATGTTCAGCCATCAGCCGGTCTGGCTCGACCCGTTCGAGAATGTGATCACCATCCAGTTCCTGCACCGTCATGGGGCGGAGATCGTCGCCGTCGCCATTCTCGCGCTGGCGCTGGCGGTGCGGCGGCGGGTGCCGGCGGCGTCGAATGCGGCGGGTCTGCTGGCGGCGACACTGGTGCTGCAGTTCCTGCTCGGGGTCTGGACGCTGCTGGCGGTGGTGCCGGTATCCCTCGGCGCGCTGCATCAGGCCGGGGCCTTCGTGCTGTTCACCCTCGGTATCAATCTCCTCCACCGGCTGCGCCGGGACTAGGGCGTCGGGGGCGCCCCCGGCTTGTTGAACTCGTCGTTCCGGCGCAGGCCGGAACCTCGCGACGGGAAGGCAACCGATCAAAGCCCGCGCAAGGCCGCCATGCGCCGCCGCCGATTGCGTGGCGGCGGGGGCTTCGTCACTGTGGCGGCGGCGAAGCAAAGACCGAGAACAATGACCCTGGCGCCCCCCTCGACCGAAGCCCTGAAGGCGCAATCGGATGCCCGCGAGTCCATCGCCGGCATCCTATGGATGGTCTTCGCCGTCTTCATGTTCGTCGGCATGGATGCCATGGCCAAATGGCAGTCCGAATCCTATTCCGTCGTGCAGATCATCTTCTTCCGCGCGGTCTTCGGCACGCTGGTGCTGCTGCCCTTCCTGCTGCGGGGCAGGGGGATCATCGCCCAGTTGAAGACCAGGAGGCCGGGCCTGCATTTCGTGCGCAGCATGATCGGCTGCCTGTCGCTCTTCGCCTTCTTCATGTCGTACCGCTATCTCGCGCTCGCCGACGCCATCGCCATTTCCTTCGTCAGCCCGCTGTTCATGACCGCGCTGTCGGTGCCTTTCCTGCGCGAACATGTCGGCTGGCGGCGCTGGTGCGCGATCGGGGTCGGCTTCATGGGCGTCCTCGTCATCGTCCGGCCGGGCGGCGGTCTCTTCACCGTTTTCGCCCTGCTGCCGGTGCTGGGTGCCTTCACCTATGCCCTCGTCGGCGTGACCATCCGGCTGCTTTCGCGGACCGAATCCTCGGTCACTATCGTTTTCTATTTCGGGGTCTTTTCGAGCCTCGTCGCCGGCATCGCCCTGCCGTTCTTCTGGGTGACGCCGGTCTCGGCCATCGACTGGATCGGCCAGATCGGCATCGGCCTGATCGGCGGCATCGCCCAATTGGCCATGACCAATGCCTTCCGGCTTGCGCCGGTGTCGGTCGCCTCGCCCTTCGAATATACCGGTATCGTCTGGGCGGCGCTGGTTGGTTTCCTCGTCTGGGGCGACCTGCCGGCGGCATCGACCTGGGGCGGGGCCCTGCTCGTCATCGGCAGCGGTCTCTATATCCTGCACCGCCAGACCCTGATCGCCCGCGGGCGCTGACACAGAAGCTTCACCGAAACGCAAACTCCGGGTCATCGCCCACTGCTATCGACAGCCCTGTCAGAGTGACGGGGTCATGAATGGTAGCGGCGATCGAGGTGCGGGGCCTGACGAAGACATTCGGCGGCGGGCGCAAGGCGCTCGACGGCGTGGATCTCGTCGTCGCACCGGGTGAAATGGTGGCGCTGATCGGCGCGTCCGGTTCCGGCAAATCGACCCTGATGCGTCACATCGGCGGCCTTGTCGCCGGCGACCGTCACGCGACCGCCAGCGGCACCATCACCGTCAACGGCCGGGCCGTGCAGGCCAACGGCCGCGTCGATCGCGATATCCGCGCGATCCGGGCCGGCATCGGCTTCGTGTTCCAGCAGTTCGGCCTCGTCAATCGCATGAATGTGCTGACCAACACGCTGGTCGGCGCCCTGGGCCGGTTGCCGCACTGGCGGACCCTGCTCAAGTGGTTCCCGCGCGAGGATGTCGAGCTTGCCTTCGCCGCGCTGGCGCGCGTCGGCGTCGCCGACTGGGCGTTCGAGCGGGCGGGGGACCTGTCGGGTGGCCAGCAGCAGCGGGTCGCCATCGCCCGCGCCCTCGTCCAGAAGGCGCCCGTCCTGATGGCGGACGAGCCCATCGCCTCGCTCGATCCGTCGTCGTCGCGCAACGTCATGGAAATCCTGCAGCGGATCAACGCCGAGGACGGCATCACCGTCGTCGTCACCCTGCATCAGGTCGATTACGCGGTGAAATATTGCCCGCGTACCGTCGCCCTGCGGAAGGGGCGGGTCGTTTACGACGGCCCCTCCGCCGCGCTCACGCCCCAGCTCCTGTCCGAGCTTTATGCCGGCGACCGGGAAGCCGTCGCCGCGCTCTGGGGCACCTCGCTCGAAGAAGACGCCGACAGCCTCGAGGCCAAACTCGCGGCTGGACTGTCGTAACCCTCCCCCAACCACAAGGAAGCGGGACATGTTCAAGAAGACCATCGCCGCCATCGCCATGCTGGGCGCCGCGCTCGGCGTGACGGCCAAGGCGAACGCCGCCGAAGTGCTGAATTTCGGCATCATCTCGACGGAATCCTCGTCGAACCTGAAGACCATCTGGGATCCGTTCCTGGCCGACATGGCCAAGCAGACCGGCTTCGAGGTGAAGGCCTTCTTCGCTCCCGACTATGCCGGCATCATCGAGGGGATGCGCTTCAAGCAGGTCGATCTGGCCTGGTACGGCAACAAGTCGGCCATGGAAGCGGTTGATCGCGCCAATGGCGAGATTTTCGTCCAGACCGTCGCCGCCGATGGCTCGGCCGGCTACTACAGCCACCTGATCGTGCCGTCCGACAGCGGCCTGAACAGCCTCGAAGACCTGCTGAAGCATGGCGGCAAGGACCTGGTGTTCGGCAACGGTGATCCGAACTCGACCTCGGGCAACCTCGTTCCCGGCTATTATGTCTTCGCGCTGAACAACATCGACCCGAAGTCCTGGTTCAAGACCGTGCTGAACGCCGGTCACGAGGCCAATGCCCTCGCCGTCGCCAACAAGCAGGTCGATGTCGCCACCAACAATTCCGAAAATCTCGCCCGTCTGAAGGTGACGAAGCCGGAAGCCCTGGACAAGATCAAGGTCATCTGGACCTCGCCGATCATCCCGTCGGATCCTCTCGTCTGGCGCAAGGACCTGTCGGATGCCGACAAGGCCAAGCTGAAGGGCTTTTTCCTCGGCTATGGCACCGAGCGCGCGGGCTTCACCGCCGAGCAGGTCGCCGCCGAGAAAGCCGTCCTGGCCGGTCTGCAGTGGACGAACTTCCGCGCTTCGAATGACGATCAGCTGATCCCGATCCGCCAGCTCGACCTCTTCAAGAAGAAGCTCAAGATCATGGCCGACGAGTCCCTGAGCGCCGACGACAAGGCCAAGCAGGTCGCCGAGATCGAAGCGAAGCTGAAGGCCCTGGAAGCCAAGGCGAAGACCAACTGATCACGCGATCGAGGCGGTGCCGGTTCACGCCGGCATCGCCTTTTCTTTGTCGAAGGGCCGGCCATGTCCATGACCTCCAGCACCCCCTTGTCGCCGGAACTCGCCGCCCGCGCGGATGTCGAGGCACGCAAGCGGCTCTATTCGCTCGTCGGCTGGGCCGCCCTGATCGGATTGCTGGCGTTGTCCTATGGTGGGGCGGGAATAGACTTCGGCAAGCTCTGGGCGAACCGCGAGAATATCGCGACCCTTGGCGCCGATTTCGTGCCCAAGGATTTCCTGCTGTTCATGCGCCGCACCGATTGGCTGTTCTATGCCAGCGAGATGTGGGAGACGGTCCAGATCGCGATCTGGGGCACTTTCCTTGCCGTCATTTTCGCCGTGCCTTTCGGCCTCATGTGTTCCGCCAATGTCGCGCCCTGGTGGATCGTTCAGCCGACCCGGCGCCTGATGGATTCGCTGCGCGCTATCAACGAGATCGTCTTCGCCCTGCTGTTCGTCGTCGCCGTCGGCCTTGGCCCCTTCGCCGGGGTACTCGCGCTTTTCGTGCATACCACCGGCATCCTGGCCAAGCTGTTTTCCGAGGCGGTGGAGGCGATCGACCATCGCCCGGTCGAAGGCATAAGGGCGACGGGGGCGACCAGCCTCGAGGAAATCGTCTATGGCATCGTGCCCCAGGTGACACCGCTCTGGGTGTCCTATGCGCTCTACCGCTTCGAATCCAACGTGCGCTCGGCCGCGGTGCTCGGCATCGTCGGGGCCGGCGGCATCGGCATGGTGCTGCACGAGGAATTGCGCAGCTTCAACTACCCGACCGCCGCCGCGATCATGGTGATCATCATCGTCGCCGTCTCGCTGCTCGACATGCTGTCGGCCCGGCTGCGCAAATTCGCAGTTTGATCTGTTGAATATCGTATTCGACATTTTATTGATGTATAGGCTTGCGTGAAGCGGGCGATGGATGCAGATTGTCTCCGGCACGGTGCAGCCCCGTGCCGGAGACCCCATCTTGTCCGATCATGACTTCCTGCCCGTGTTCCAGCCCGGTTGGGTCTGGCTCGCCGGTGCCGGCCCCGGCGATCCGTCGTTGCTGACCCTCGGCGTGCACAGCGCGCTGGGCCAGGCCGATGTGATCGTCCATGACGCGCTGGTGGGCGGGGAGATCCTGCGCTTCGCCCGGCCGGGCGCTGTCCTCGAATATGCCGGCAAGCGGGGCGGGCGGCCGTCCTGCCGCCAGGCGGATATCACGGCGCGGCTGATCCAGCTCGCCCGTCAGGGCAAGCGGGTGCTGCGGCTCAAGGGTGGTGATCCCTTCATGTTCGGCCGCGGCGGGGAGGAGGCGCTGGCGCTGTCCCGTGCCGGCATTCCGTTCCGGGTCCTGCCGGGGGTGACCGCCGGCATCGGCGGCCTTGCCTATGGCGGCGTGCCGGCGACGCATCGCGAGGTGAATTCGGCCGTCACCTTCCTCACGGGGCATGACGCCGGCGGCGCGGTGCCGGACAATCTGGACTGGGACGCGATTTCGCGCGGCGCCCCGGTCCTCGTCATCTACATGGGTGTCCGCCATTTCGCGTTGATCGCCGAACGGCTGGTCGCCGCCGGCCGCCCGGCGGGCCAGCCCGTCGCCATCATCACCAATGCGACCTTGCCCGACCAGAAGGTGTGGGAAACCACGATCGCCGAAGCCGGCACCCTGATCGAGCGCGAAGCCATCGGCGCCCCGGCCATGATCGTCGTCGGCGAGGTGGTGCGCCTGCGTGCCGAGCTCGACTGGATCGGCCGCTTCGCGCAGCCGGACGCGGCCCTTCGCAGCGCCTGAGGGCGCCCTTTACCGTCCCCGCCGCCGCGCCGGGCGCCGACCCGGCAGTTCCGCCAGCACGGCGCGTTTCTCGTCGCCATCCATGAAGCCCCAGGCGCCGATCTCCTCGATCGTGCGCCAGCAGCCGGTGCACAGCCGGCTGACCGGATCCATCTTGCAGACCTTGATGCAGGGGGAGGGGGGATCGCCGTCGGCCGGCGCGAAAAATCGCTTGGACATGATCGCTCCTCTCTATCAGAGCAGCGACGTCTTGCCGATTCCGAAGGTCGGATCGGGTGATCGGCCCGCGTTCTCGCAGCGTGCCGTAGCGTCAAGCGATGGCGCCTTGATCGCACCATTTCCGCCGCTATCATGCCCTTCAACCGGTGCCGGCTCGATAACGGCAAAGACGGGTGAGGAGAGTAAAATGGATCTTTCGTTCAGTGCGGAAGACCTGGCGTTCCAGCGCGAGGTCCGCAGTTTCATCGCCGAGAATTACCCGGCGGATATCAAGGCGCGTTTCGACGCCGGCCTCGAACCTCACAAGGAGGATTTCGTCCGCTGGCAGAAGATCCTGTTCGAGAAGGGCTGGGTCGCCCCCGCCTGGCCGAAGGAATACGGCGGCACCGGCTGGACAGCGACCCAGAAATATATCTTCCAGGAAGAGCTGGGCGCGGCCAATACCCCCGGCATCATTCCCTTCGGCCTCAGCATGGTCGGGCCGGTGATCTACACCTTCGCCACCGAGGAGCAGAAGAAGCGCTTCTTGCCCGGTATTCTCTCGTCCGATGTCTGGTGGTGCCAGGGCTATTCAGAGCCGGGCTCGGGCTCCGACCTCGCCTCGCTGAAGACCAAGGCGGTGCGTCAGGGCGACAAATATATCGTCAATGGTTCCAAGACCTGGACCACCATGGCCCAATGGGCCGATTGGATCTTCTGTCTGGTGCGCACGGATTCGACCGTGAAGCAGCAGGAAGGCATCTCGTTCCTGCTGTTCGACATGAAGTCGCCCGGCGTCACCGTCCGTCCGATCATCACCCTGGACGGCGGTCATGAAGTGAACGAATGCTTCTTCGACAATGTCGAGGTGCCGGTCGAGAATCTGATCGGCCAGGAAGGCCAGGGCTGGACCTACGCCAAGTTCCTGCTCGGTCACGAACGCTCGGGCATCGCCGCCGTGGCGCGCTCCAAGCGCGGCATCGCCAAACTGAAGCAGATCGCCAACACCGAACTCGCCGATGGCGGCCCGCTGATCGAGGATCCGGATTACCGCCGCAAGCTGGCGGAACTCGAAATCGACCTGACCGCCCTCGAATATACCGAGCTGCGCACCCTCGCCCGGGAAAGCCAGGGCAAGGGCCCCGGCCCCGAATCCTCGATCCTCAAGATCAAGGGCACGGAAATCCAGCAGGCGATCACGGAACTCGCGGTCGAGGCGGCTGGCTATTACGCCTTCGCCTTCAACCGCCGCGCCATGGACGGCGCCAACGAGCCGATCATCGGCCCGGCGGCCACGGCCTTCGCCGCGCCGAGCTATTTCAACATGCGCAAGACCTCTATCTACGGCGGGTCGAACGAAATTCAGAAGAACATCATCGCCAAGATGGTGCTGGGTCTTTAAGGGGCGGGAACGGTCATGGATTTCAATTACAGTGACGAGCAGAAGCTGCTCATCGACAGCGTCGAGCGTTTCATCCAGGACGACTACGGCTTCGACACCCGCCGCGCCATCCTGAAGTCGGAGGACGGCTTCCGCCGCGACCTGTGGCAGAAGTTCGGCGAACTCGGCTGGCTGGCCGTGCCCTTCTCGGAAGAGGATGGCGGCCTCGGCGGCACCGCGGTCGAGACCATGATCATCATGGAATGTTTCGGCCGCGGCCTCGTGGTCGAGCCCTATCTCTCGACCGTCGTGCTCGCTGGCGGGTTGCTGCGCCTTGGCGGCAACGCGGGGCAGAAGGAAACCATCCTGCCCGAGCTGATGGCCGGCACGCTGCTCGCCGCCGTCGGTTACGCCGAGCCGACCTCGCGCTTCAACCTCGCCGACGTCTCGACGACGGCGGAGAAAACTTCGGGCGGCTGGGTCCTCAAGGGCCGCAAGTCGGTCGTCCTGCATGGCCCGATGGCGGACAAGCTGATCGTCTCGGCGCGCACCTCTGGCGGCCAACGTGACCAGGCGGGCATCACCCTGTTCGTGATCGATGCCGGTGCCGCCGGTGTCTCGCGCCAGGATTACCCGACGGTCGACGGGTTGCGCGCCTCGGAAATCATCCTCGACGGTGTCGCGGTCGGCGAAGCCGATGTCGTCGGCGCGGTGGGCGAGGGCTTCGCCCTTCTTGATCGCGTGATCGACGAGGCGACGGCGGCGATCTGCGCCGAGGCGGTCGGCGCCATGGAGACGCTGCACAAGGCGACCCTCGAATATGCCCGCACCCGCGTGCAGTTCGGCCAGCCGATCGGCCGTTTCCAGGTCATCCAGCACCGGCTGGTCGACATGTACATGGCCTATGAACAAGCCAAGTCCATGGCGATCATGGCCAACCTGAAGCTGGACGCCGCGCCCGAGGAACGCCGCCGCGCCGTCTCCGCCGCCAAGGTGCAGATCGGCAAATCGGCCCGCTTCATCGGCCAGCAGGCGGTGCAGCTCCACGGCGGCATGGGCATGACCGACGAACTCAACGTCGGCCATTACTTCAAGCGCCTGACCATGATCGAGACAATGTTCGGCAATACCGACTTCCACCTGAAGCGCTACGCGGCGTAATCGGGCGGATCACCAGGAAGCGGCGCTCCGGGCAATCGGGGCGCCGTTTTTCTTTGGCTGACACTGACGCCACGAGGCGGGCGCGATCTTGGCGCGCGGCGCCGCCTCTGTCTAAGCTGGCGGTCCTGATCCGCCGGAGTCTCCATGTCCACATCCTCGCCGCTGCCGCCGCCTTCGCTCGATCCGGCCGAGATCACGGCGCTGACCGATTCCTATTTCACTCGGACGCGGCGCATCGTCGAGCGTTTCGGCGATATCGACGTGACCTATGCCGTCTTCATGCGCCGGCCCGTGCTCTTCGCCTGCAAGCCGGCCATCGACTGGCTGGGGGACATCGCCAGGGCGCGCGGGGTGACTTTCGCCATCGAGCCGCGCTTCGCCGAGGGCGACCGGGTGGGGGCGGGGGAGCCGCTGTTCTATCTCACCGGCAGTTTCCGCCATCTCGTGGAGCTCGAGACCCTGTATCTGCAGAAGCTGGGCGCGGCCTGTGTCGCCGCCTTCAATGCCTATGCCATGGCCTGCGAATTGCCCCATGTCGCCTTCCTCGCCATGGAGGCGAGGCATACCACAGGGCCGGAGATGATGGCCCTGATGGCCTATGCCGCTTCGGTCGGTTCGGCCGCAGCAAAGCGCGACGTCGGGGCGAAGGGATTCATCGGCGGCGCCAACGACGCGACGGCGGCTTTCTTCGGCGCGGCGGCCGGCCTCGGCACCATGCCCCATGCCCTGATCGGCTATGCCGGCTCGACCCTGCGGGCGGCGGAAATGTTCGTCGAGACCTTTCCCGACACGCCCCTGACCATCCTGCCCGATTACTACGGCCGGGAAGTGACGGATACGCTGGAGGTCTGCCGGCGCTTTCCCGAGATGGCGGCGGCGGGCCGGCTCTCGGTCCGGCTGGATACCCATGGCGGGCGCTTCCTCGAAGGGCTCGACCCGCAGATATCCTATGGGGTGCTGGAGCGTCACGCGCCCCAGTCCTTCCGTCAGTACCGGACCGAGGAAGAGTTGAAATGGCTGGTCGGCACCGGGGTCTCCGCCGCCGCCATCTTCCGCCTGCGCGAGGTGCTGGACGCGGCGGGCTTTCCCGCCGTGAAGATCGTCGCTTCGTCCGGTTTCGGGCCGGCGAAATGCAAGGTGATGGCCAGCGTGAAGGCACCGATCGATGTCGTCGGCACCGGCTCCTTCCTGCCGGCCGACTGGCCCGAGACCTATGCCACGGCCGACATCATCCGCTATGGCGAGCGGGAGTCGGTGAAGATCGGCCGGGAGTTTCTGCTGCGGCCGAAGCTCTGAGCCGGTTTCTTTCAGCGTCGCTCCGGCGAAGGCCGGGATGACGCGACGGGAAAGGGCCTAGCGGTCGAAGTCGCGGTGCAGGTCGTGGACGATCACGCCTTCGCCCTGGTCGGGCTTCCGCAGCCAGTCGGGCCGGGACAGGGTGCGGCGGGTATCGTCATAGCCCGAGCGCCAATGTTCCAGCATCGAGGTGCGGGAGAATTCGAAATCCTTGGCGTCGCCCTCGTAGACCTTCTGCTGGTAGATCAGATGGGCGATGTTGACGGGCGGGATCTGCGAGACTTCGGCCAGGAGGGCGCGGTCTTCCTCGTCGAGGAGATGGGCCGGCACCTTGGACAGGGATTTGGCCACCCGCAGGCGGAAATCGTGGTTGCGGCGGTAGGTGTCGGTGGTGAAGCGGGTGCGGCTCGAATAGGTGATGTCCTTCTGCCGGGCCATCACGTCGCGCATGTCGCGGGGCAGGGCGCCGTTGGCGCTGAACAGGTCGACCTGGAAGGCGAGAGTCGAGAGCTGTTCCTTCTGGCTGAGCAGATAGAGGAGGGGCGTGTTCGAGACGATGCCGCCGTCCCAGTAATATTCGCCATCGACCTTCACCGCCGGAAAGGCCGGGGGCAGGGCGCCCGAGGCCATCACATGCTCGGGCAGGATGGTGTCGCGGTGATTGTCGAAATAGAGGAAGTTGCCGGTCTTCACATTGACCGCGCCGACCGAGAAGAAAATCTCATCATTGTTCAGCCGGTCGAAATCGACGAGGCGCAGCAATGTATCCCGCAAGGGGCTGGTGTCATAGAAACTGGTCGAGCCTTCGGCCCCGCGCAGCTGCAGCCAGGGATTGACCTGGCGTGGCATGAAAAAGCCCGGCTGGCCCTGCAGCGTGGTGACGACCGAGCTCCACTGGTTGCGCCAGGACCGGAAGACGTCGCCGTCGGGGGTGTAGAGCCAGATCTTGCGGTCGGAGATCAGCTCCCAGAATTCGCGCAGGCGCTCCAGCCGCAGGCCGGGGGGATTGCCGGCGATGATGGCGGCATTGACCGCGCCGATCGAGACACCCGACAGCCAGTTCGGCTCCACCCCGCGTTCGACCAGCGCTTCATAGACGCCCGCCTGATAGGCACCAAGCGCACCGCCGCCCTGAAACACGAGGGCCACGCGATCGTAGTCGGCGGCGATCCCCTCGATTTCGGTTGTCTTGGAGACGTCGAGCATTTGTGATTCCATCGATTTGAGCGGGCGGTTCGCCCCGGGCGAGAGTAGCGCCCTGTCCTCGCATCACAAGGCCGTGCTGGAGGGGCGATGCGCCGTCAGACGCCATGATGCGGCGGCGAGACATTGGCACAGGTCTATGTTGCAGTGCAATAAAGACCTTGGGCGAGCAAGGCTGCCATGAGCCAAGACGGCTTGCGCCACCGTGTCGCACCGATAACCATGCCGCCATGGAAAACAGCGCCCCTCTCGGTCACCGCGACATTCGCCGCATCATCATCGGCATCATGCTGGCCATGTTCCTCGGGGCGCTGGACCAGACCATCGTCGCCACGGCGATACCGACGATCGGCCGCGACCTTGGCGATGTCTCGGCCCTGTCCTGGGTCATCACCGCCTATCTGCTGGCCTCGACGGCGGTCACGCCGCTTTACGGCAAACTGTCGGATTCCCACGGCCGGCGGATGATGATGCGGATCGCCATCGTCATTTTCGTGGCCGGCTCCCTCGGTTGCGCGCTGGCGCCCGATATTTTCGTTCTGGTCCTCATGCGCGGCGTGCAGGGGCTGGGCGGCGGCGGCCTGATCTCCCTGTCGCAGACGATCATCGCCGATGTCGTCGCCCCTCGGGAGCGGGCGCGCTATCAGGCCTATATCGCCGGCATGTATAGTGTCGCCAGTTTCGGCGGGCCGGTGCTGGGCGGCGTTTTGTCGGAACATCTGCACTGGTCGATGATCTTCTGGATCAACCTGCCGATGGGGCTCGCCGCCCTCGTCATGACCGACCGGGTGTTGCGCCGGCTGCCCCGTCACGATCGACGCCATCGCATCGACCTGCCGGGGGCCGTGCTCATGGTGCTGGCCGCGGTCTCGCTTCTGCTGGCGCTGACCTGGGGTGGCGTCACCTTTCCCTGGGCCTCGGCGCCGATGCTTGGTCTTCTCGGGGCATCGGGGCTTTTCTGGTGCGCCTTCGCCTGGCGCATCGCGACGGCGGATCAGCCGTTTCTGCCGGTGTCGATCCTGCTCAATCCCGTGGTGCGGAACGCGATCGCCGCCGCTTTCTTCACCATGGGTTCGATGATCGGCCTGTGCATGTTCATCCCGATCTATCTCGAGGTGATGCGCGGCCATGCCGCCGGCTCGTCCGGCCTGATGCTGATCGCCTTCATGGGCACGGTGCCGATCGGCGCCATGATCGCCGGCCGGGCCATGGCGAAACTGCGGCACTACAAGCTGCCGTCGCTGATCGGCCTGCCGGTTTCGGCCCTGATGATCGCGATCCTGGCGATCTGGCCTGCCGATGTCTCGGACGAGGTCATCCTGGCCCTGATGGCGGTCGCGGGCATCGGTATCGGCTGCGTCCTGCCGGTCACCACCGTCTCGATCCAGAACGCGGTGCCGATGGGGGAGATGGGAACGGCGACGGGGGCGATGAATTTCTTCCGCTCGCTGGGCAGCGCCCTGCTGGTCGCCGGCTTCTCGGCCCTGTTTTTCGCCGGGCTTGGCGACGCGCTGCCGCTGGTGCCGGTCGAGTTGCTGGCCGGGCACCTGGGGGGCAGGGGGGCGGAACTCGCCCCCGTGTTCTCTCATGTCTTTGCCGCGGCGGCCTTCTGCCTGGTCTGCGGCTGCGGCTTCATGCTGAACATGGAGGAGCGGCCGCTGCGCGCCAGCGTGGAGTCAAGGCCGGCCGAATAGGCGGACGCTCAGCGCCGGCCCATCAGGCCCGGCGGCAGGGCGTTGCCCGTGTCGTCGTCTTCCATGGCGGGGCCGCCGCGCTCGCGCTGGGCCTGCTCGCGGATGGCCGGGTCGCGCATGATCAGCGGCGCGAGGTCGGTCAGTTCCATGAAATGATCGGCCTGGCGGCGCAATTCGTCGGCGATCATGGGCGGGCTGGAACGCACGGTCGAGACCACGGAAACCCGCACACCCCGGGCCTGCACCGCCTCGGCCAGGCGGCGGAAACCGCCATCGCCCGAGAACAGGATGGCGTGGTCGAGGCGCGGGCTGAGATCCAGCATGTCACAGGCCAGCTCGATATCCATGCTGCCCTTGATCCGCCGACGCCCCTGGGAGTCGGTGAATTCCTTGGCCGGCTTGGTGACCACGGTGTAACCGTTGTAGTCCAGCCAGTCGATCAGCGGACGGATGGGCGAATATTCCTCGCCTTCAAGGAGCGCCGTGTAGTAGTAGGCGCGGGTCAGGCGGCCACGCTTGCCGAATTCGGCGAGCAGGCGCCGGTAGTCGATGTCGAAACCGAGGTTTCGCGCCGCCGAAAACAGATTGGCGCCATCAATGAAGAGCGCGATCCGCTCGTTCGGATAAAAAGTCATATCTAAAATATCTCCACGGGTGGCCGGGACCACGGGGGAAAGCCCCGAACCTGAACTGCTAATATCTCAAGTTAGGACAGATGTCTCTCCACGGAAAGGAATAGTCGTGATCGTCATCGGTCTTGGGGCAAATCTCCCGGATTCGAAGGGCCGGCCGGCGGCGGAGACTTTGCGGGCCGCGATTTCTGTACTTCAAGCCACGACATGTTTCGAATTCGTTGCCGCTTCCCGGTTGTGGGAGACCGCGCCCGTGCCCGTATCCGACCAGCCCTGGTATGTGAATGCCGTCATGGTGGCGCGGGCCAAGGCGCCACCGGCGGAAATCCTGGCCCGGCTGCATGGCATCGAGGCCGATTTCGGCCGGGTCAGGCTGCGGCGCTGGGAGGCGCGGGTGCTCGATCTCGATCTTCTGGACGCCGATGGTCTCGTGACCGGCGCCGACCAGATGGAGGGACTGGTGCTGCCGCATCCCCGCATGGCGGACCGGGCCTTCGTGCTGCGCCCCCTGGCCGAGGTCGCGCCCGGCTGGCGGCATCCGGTCAGCGGCGAATCGATCGCCGCGCTGATCGACCGCCTCGACCCCGGCCAGATCTGCCGGCCCCTGGGGGATTGAGGGAATCCTTGCTTTCCCCTGTCGGCATTACTATGTTCACTGTTCGCTTGAAAAACTAACGGGAGTTGCCGCGTATGGCTCGCGTCACCGTTGAAGACTGTGTTCTCAAGGTTCCGAACCGCTTCGAGCTCGTGCTCCTGGCCGGTCATCGCGCGCGCGGCATCTCGGCCGGCGCGCCGCTGACCGTCACCCGCGACAACGACAAGAATCCGGTCGTCGCCCTGCGCGAGATCGCCGACGAAACCGTGCCGGTGCGCGGCCTGCGCGACAGCCTCATCGGCACGCTGCAGCACCATGTCGAGAAGGACGAGCCGGTCGAGGACGATATGCCCCGCCTGATGGCTGGCCAGGACATCGCCTTCGAGCAGATCGCCGCCGAAGACTACAGCGATTCCATGTCCGATCTCGCGGCTGAACTCGACGCTGCCCTCGGTGGCGACGACAGCGACGAATAAGGCGGCTTCTTCCGCCTCGAGGGGCCGTTTCCTTCAGGAACGGCCCCGTTTTTGCCTCGACTCCCTTCCTTTTGCCCTGACTCGGGGTGACCGCTCTTGATCCGCCAGTACGAACTCGTCGAGCGCGTGCGCGCCTACGATCCCCAGGCGGACGAGAATCTGCTGAACCGCGCCTATGTCTTCTCGATGAAGGCCCATGGCAGTCAGAAGCGGGCTTCGGGCGATCCCTATTTCTCGCATCCGCTCGAAGTCGCCGGCATCCTGACCGAGATGAAGCTGGACAGTAACACCATCGTTACCGCCCTGCTGCACGACACGATCGAGGATACGGTCGCCACCTACGAAGACATCGAGAAACTGTTCGGCTCCAAGGTCGCCCAGCTGGTCGACGGCGTGACCAAGCTCTCGAAGCTGGAGCGTCCCGCCTCGGAATCGGCGCGCCAGGCCGAGAATTTCCGCAAGCTGCTGGTCGCGATGTCGAACGACATTCGCGTGCTGCTGGTCAAGCTGGCCGACCGGCTGCACAACATGCGCACCCTTCACTTCATCAAGGATCCCGAGAAGCGCAAGCGCATCGCGGTCGAGACGATGGAGATCTACGCCCCGCTGGCCGAGCGCATCGGCATGCAGGAAATGCGCGAGGAGCTGGAAGACCTCTCCTTCGCGCAGATCAACCCCGATGCCCGCGAAGGCATCATCGCCCGGCTCGACTTCCTGCGGGCCAAGGGCGGCACCATCATTCCCAAGGTCTCGGAACAACTGCGCCGGACGCTGGCGGCGGCGGGTATCGAGGCGTCGGTGCAGGGCCGGGAAAAGCGGCCCTATTCGATCTGGCGCAAGATGGAGAACAAGAACATCTCCTTCGAGCAGTTGTCGGACATCATGGCCTTCCGCATCATCGTCTCGGACACGACGGAGTGTTACAAGACGCTGGGCGCGATCCACGCCGCCTATCCGATGGTGCACGGGCGCTTCAAGGATTACATCTCGACACCGAAGCGGAACGGCTATCGTTCCCTGCATTCGACCGTGATCGGGCCGGAGCGCCAGAAGATCGAGGTGCAGATCCGCACCCGCGAAATGCATGAGGTCGCGGAACTCGGTGTCGCCGCCCACTGGCGCTACAAGGAGACGCCGCCCGGCACGGCGCCCGCCGCCCTGCCGGCTTCCCCGACGGACGGGATGCAGTACCGCTGGCTGCGCGAGCTGCTGGAGATTCTGGAACATGCCTCCAGCCCCGAGGAATTCCTCGAGCACACGAAGCTTGAGATGTTCCAGGGCCAGGTTTTCTGCTTCACGCCGAAGGGCGATCTGATCGACCTGCCGAAGGGGGCGACGCCGCTCGACTTCGCCTATGCGGTTCATACCTCGGTCGGCCATACCTGCGTCGGGGCCAAGGTGAACGGCCGCCTGCAGCCCCTGCGCACCGAGCTGCAGAATGGCGATCAGGTCGAGATCGTCCGCTCCCGCGCGCAGACACCCAGCGCGGACTGGGAAAACATCGTCGTCACCGGTCATGCGCGCTCGGCCATCAGGCGTTTCCTGCGTGGCCAGCAGCGCGACCAATATCTGGCCCTCGGCAAGGAAATCCTCGCCAAGGCGTTCCAGCAGGGTGGCCACGAGGCGAGCGAGAAAGCCTTCGACGCCGCCGCGAAGGCACTGCGCCACAAATCGATCGACGATCTCCAGGTCGCCGTGGGCCAGGGACTGGTGACCGGCCGCGCCGTGGTCGAGGCGATCTTCCCGGGCGAGAAGCTGAAGGATCAGGGCAAGGTCGTGCCCCTGGCAAGGGCCAAGGCGGCGCCGCGCAATGGCATCGCCAAGGGCGTGCCGATCAAGGGACTGATCCCCGGCATGGCGATTCACTATGCCGGCTGCTGCCACCCGCTGCCCGGTGACCGCATCGTCGGCATCGTTTCCACCGGGCGCGGCGTCACGGTGCATTCGATCGACTGCAAGATGCTGGAGCAATACAACGACCAGCCCGAACGCTGGCTCGACCTTGCCTGGTCGGACGATGGCGATGAGGATCACCACACCGGCCGGATCACGGCGATCGTCTCGAACGAGCCGGGATCGCTGTCGACCGTCGCCACCGTCATCGCCAAGAATCTCGGCAATGTCGTCAATCTCAAGTTCACCGACCGCAGCACCGATTTCGTCGAGATGATGATCGATATCGAGGTGCGCGATCTGAAGCACCTGACCTCGATCGTCGCGGCGCTGCGCGCCAATCCCGCGGTCACCTCGGTCGAGCGGGCGCGGGGCTGAACCGGCCGGGGCCGCGCGGCTCCCGCCGTCACTGGATGGAACTCATGAATCAGGCACAGGTACTCGACGAATTCCGCGCCGCGAAGGCGCTGCTCGAAGGTCATTTCATCCTGACGTCCGGCCTGCGCAGCCCGATGTATCTGCAGTGCGCCCGCGTCCTGATGGACCCGAAGCGCGCCGACCGCCTGTGCGCCGCCCTGGCCGCCAAGGTTGGGGCCGAGGTGGGCGAGGGGATCGATCTCGTGGTCTCGCCGGCCATGGGCGGTGTCGTCGTCGGTTACGAGATGGGCCGCCAGCTGGGCGTGCCGGCGATCTTCGTCGAGCGGGTGGACGGCCAGTTCGCGCTGCGCCGCGGTTTCGAGATCCCGGCCGGCGCCCGCTGCCTGATGGTCGAGGATGTGGTGACCACCGGCCTATCGTCGCGCGAATGCATCAAGGTGATCGAGGCCTTGGGCGGCAGGGTCGTCGCCGGGGCCTCGCTGGTCGACCGTTCGGATGGCAAGGCCGATATCGGCGTGCCGCTGGTCTCGCTCCTCAGGCTCGACGTGCCGAGTTATTCGCCCGACAATCTGCCGCCCGAACTCGCGGCCGTGCCGGCGATCAAGCCCGGCAGCCGCGGCCTCAAGTAGGAACCGATCATGAGTGCCGTGCTTCCGCCCTTGCGTCTTGGCGTCAACATCGACCATGTCGCCACCATCCGAAACGCCCGGGGCGGCCGCCTGCCGGATCCGGTGCGGGC
>NZ_JBAQRT010000140.1:0-1859 GCF_049306435.1 Zavarzinia sp. | reverse complement strand
GGGCAGGCTATCGTCATGCCCGCCGCTGGCTCGGGGCATCCGCATACAAATACCTCTGAAACCCGACAAACATGGTCCGAATCTGCGCTGTGCCGCCCAGGTCGGCCACCGCGTCCGAGATCGCGTTGTGGTACTTGAGCCGCAGCAACGGGGTGAGTTTGTCGGCATCCAGCTCGTCCACGCCCTGTTTCACATACTGCGCCAGCACAAAGTCCAGAAACGCCTGCTGGGGGTCGTTGTAGTGTTGATGGGCCTCGGCCCGGGCCATGTCGGCGCGCTGGGCACGGGTCTCGGGTGCAGCGGCAAAGGCCACATAGGCCAGCACGTCGAACAGGTCGCTGTTTTCGGCTTCGATGGCTTTCTGCATCTCGGCCAGCGGCTCCTTGCTGAAACCCTTGTCGGCCAAGCCTTCCAGCAGCTTCTTGCGTGTGTCGGGTGCGCCCCAGATCGTGCGCAACTCGTCTTCGTCCTTGAAGAACTCGGGCAGCATGCCGTACAGGCTTTCCAGGAACTGGGCGGATGACATCGGCGTGCCGTCGGCGCTCCAGAAGGTGGTGGCCATCATGCTCTGGATTTGGCGGGCCTTGCCGTCGGCCAGTTTCACTTCGACCTTGATGGCGCGCTCGGGCGGTGGCGTCACATAACCCGCTTCCGGCTCGCGCACTTCATTGGTTTTGGGTGTGGCTTCCTTGGGTGCTTCCGGTTCCTCCGGTTCGCCATCCCACTGGGGATCTTGGAAGTGGTGGTGTGCCCGCACGAAGTCATAAATGGTGAAGTAGTCCTTGCCGTCAAACAGACGGGTGCCGCGGCCAATGATCTGCTTGAACTCGATCATGGAGCCCACCGGGCGCATCAGCACGATGTTGCGCACGTTGCGCGCACCTGGAAGGCAATGAAGGTCTTGCCGGTGCCGGTGGCCAGCGTCAGCAAAATGCGGTCGCGCCCGGCGGCAATGGCCTCCAGCACGCGGGTGATGGCGATGTCCTGGTAATAACGCCCCTGCCAGGTGCCGCCCTGGTCCTCGAAGGGGATGGCGGCAAAGCGGTTGCGCCAGACGGCGCTGGCTTGGTCGGCCTCGGCAAAGGTCAGCGCCCACAACTCAATCGGGCTGGGGTACTGCGCCAGATCGGCTTCAAGGCCGGTGGCCATGTCGATGCCGTAAATCTTCTGGCCATTGGTGGCATAGGCAAAGCGCACCGCCAGCTTGGTGGCGTAAGCTTTGGCTTGGCCGACGCCCTCGGTGTAAGGCTTGTCCCAGGCCTTGGCCTCGATGGTGGCCAGCTTGGTATTGCGGTAGACCAGCACGTAGTCGGCAATTTCGGCCTTGGACCGCTTGCCGCCGCCCAGCAGCCGCCCTTGTGTGATGCCATGCTCACGCAGAATGCGACTGCCCTCCACCACGCCCCAGCCTGCGGCCCTCAGCGCGGGGTCAATGTGTTCGGCGCGGGTTTCGGCTTCGTTCATAAGGCGTTTTTTGCTCCGATCAAAACTCAATCAAGAAACTTCATTCCAACGACATTTCGTAAGTTATTGTTTTTATTAAATTTTTATGCGAAACAAGCTAGCCAAGGACTGCGGCGATCAAAACCCGATCAAGAAACTCATGCCCAGTGCGGAACGTAGCCCGCCCTGGGATGGTCAGGGTCTGCCACCCGAATCAACCCAGCGGCAAGAGTCTTGTTTATCACGCCCGTGGCTTGAGAAGCGTTCTTTGGGTCTATGCCAAGACGGACACACAGGCTCGCATTTTTCATCTTGTCGCCACTCAGGAACTTGAGTACCGCATGGAAGTAACACGCCCGCACCCGTTCATCCGGCGTCATCTCTGCAAAAGTTCGGGGGCCGTAGAGCACCACCTG
>NZ_JBAQRT010000139.1:0-7605 GCF_049306435.1 Zavarzinia sp. | reverse complement strand
TAGATATAGGCCGAGACATTGGAAAGCCCGCACAGCCGCGCATAGCGCGTCCCGTCCGGGGACTCCGCCATGTCGAAGATCGTCACCAACCCGCCCCCGGTCCAGGCCGTGCCCAGCAGGGCGCGGGCGGCGTCGTAATAGGCGATCGGCACGAAAGAGCCAGAGGTCATCGGCGAGCCGAAGCGGGTGATGGACATCGTCCGCGTCACATCGATGTAACCCGTCGCCGCATATGAGACCGCCGTCACCTCGATGCCAGAGGTATTGATCGCCTTGCCCGAAGCGGCCGCCGACATCTGGTCGCGCCATGTCCGGGCGAGGATGCCGAGACCATCGTCCACGCGGGTGATCGCAGCGTCCCGCGCGCCGATCGCGGCGGAGACCGCGCCCAGGGTCGATTCCGCCGCATCCAGCCGGAGGTCCAGCGCCGTATCGGCATCGGCTCGGGCCGTCTCCTCACCGCCGAGCGCAGCCGTCAGATCGTCGTCGAGCGCCGTGACGGCGGCGACGATCGCCGCATCGCGGGCCGTCACCTCGCCTGCGATCTCATCGTCGACATAGGCCGTCAGACTGGCCAGGACAGACGCCGAATCGGTGAACTGGAAGATCTGCGACCACGACCCGGTATCGGAGGCCCCGGCCTTGACATAGATGCCGTTGTAGGCCGCCGTAACGTCCAGCGTCACCGCCGCGATCGTGTCGGCCGCATGGGCCAGATCGGCATAGAGCAGCGCGCGGGTCGTCCTGTAGACCGTCACGCCGCCAAGAGCGAGGATCTGCCGCAGATCGTCGAAGGTCGTGTCGAGCGACTGTCCGAGGGCGCGGATGGTCGCCTTGTTCGGTTGGGCGATGCCGGAGGCCGGCACGCCGTCGACAACATAATCCGGCCAGGCCTGCCGGAACAGGTCCGCAAAACTCGTCATGTCATGCTCCTTGAGTAATGTCCGCGATCCAGCCCGTCAGATGGCCTGGGCTTGTGCCGCCGCCCATGCAGCGACGCGATCGAGCGTCCAGTGAGCGGCCGCCACCGCCTGGATCTCTGGCGCCTCGCCCGAGACATCCGCGCCCGGCTCGATCACGCGACGATGGTAGATGCCGCCCCCGTCGACCTCACGGATCTGCAGCGGGCCGAGAGGATGGGGATCAATCAGGTCGAGGGTCATGATCACGAGATCCAGTATTTGACGTAGAAAGCGAGGCTATGGGCGTTGGCGCTCGACAGGCCGGCATAGGTCAAATTTGCGGCGGCGGCGGCAGATGCCAGCAAGCGCATGTTGACGTAAGACTGGCCGGCCGAGACCCGGGGCCGGATCACCCCCGCATAGGTCCACCGCTGGTTATGATCGCCAACAGCCCCCATGCCGGTCGAGTAGGACACAAAGGGCAAGCCGCCCATGCGGAAGTCCCCGCTCGCCGTGGTGAAGGTCGGGGTAAATTGCCCCTCGCACGTGCATTCGACCATGTTGCCAAGACGGCGATAGCGGCCCACGAGAGTGTTGCTCGTCACCGCGAGGTCGCCTGGTGTCGCAAAGGTCGGGGCCGGCGTCCACGTCCCTTCCTCATCGGCCAGCGCCGACCATATCCCCGAAGCCCGCTTGGGAATACCGTCGCCCAGCCCGGCGATGGCGGCAAGATCGGCATCATAAGCCTGAACGTCGGCGCCGATCACGAGCCCGAGGAGCTGGAGCAGCTGCGCCAGCGTCAGCCTCTTGGCATCGGCCCCTTGCCATAGGGGAAAGAATTCGTCCCCGACAGGCGCGATCACGCCGTCTGTAAAGTCCTTGAATGTTGTCGTGGCCATCAGCTTGTCACCATGTAATTGCCAGCCGCGTCGGTCAGGAAGGCGCCGCCCGCCGTAACGATGTAATCAGTTGAAATTGTCACGGTTACAGGACCGGCCGGCGCCGATGCCGTGCCCGCGACATTTTCAGCCGTCACCCAATAGTCGTAGGCGCCGATCACGAGATCAGGATCAAACAGCGTCATCACCTGGCCGAGCCCGCCGGGAATGTCGCCAACAACCGCGACCGCCGCGAGGAACCCGTCACCGGCCGGCGCTCGCCAGACCGTCGCCGCCGCGAAATTGCTGGACGTCGGATTACGCCAGGTCACACTTGCGCCCGCCTCATAGGGCGCGGCACCCAGGGCCGAAGGCGCGTCAGGCGCGATCCCGTCCGTGGACGTATCGGCATAGGCGGAGGCCGACCATATCCCGCTGGTCACCCGGACCTGATATTCCACCGTCGCATCGGCCTGCACCGGCAGGACCCGGGCCCTGATTAGACCACCGTCGATCGACACGGCGCGCAAGGCCGAGGATGACCAGGGATCGGACCCCACCCGATGACGCTCCTCATAGGTATAGATGTCCGAGTCTTCCACGTCGTCCCACTGCAGGTCGACGGCCAGCCCCACAACCCCGGCGGCGAGGGGCAACGCGAGGGGGATCGCGACCAGGCCCGTCAGCTGCGGCACCCCCTCGCCCTGCACCCGTTCGGCCACCGGCGGCGGCTCGCCCTCATCTTCCGGATCCCAGGTGTCGATGGCATTCGGATTGATCGTCCGGATCGACAGGGTCCGCGTCATCTGCATCAAAGAGGTCCGCGCGCCACCGATTTCGACGACCGCATCGGACAGGCCCGGCACCCGATCCGACCGCACCGCGACCCAGCGATGACCGATACAGCGCAGCGCCGAAAGCCTGCTGATCAGGGATCCGCGCAACGTCGCCGCGGATCGATCCACCATCCGCCGCCCCAGCCGCCGCGCCTGCGAAAGATTCTGCACCTGCCAATAGTCGACGGACTGCGACTTCTCGCCATACTCCATGATCGAGGCATCATCCCGCCAGGGCTTGGCCGAGACCGCGCCATACTCCTGGTCGGGCGACGTGAACTGAATTGCGAGATGATTGATGTAATCGCTGTCGTTCTCGTCGTCGTCGATCGAGTAACCGCATATGTCATCATCCGTCAGCGTGATCGTCGGCGGGATATACTTACCCACGATCATGATCATGCTGCCGTCGCCGAACTCGCAATCCCAGCCGTCGCAGCTGGCCATGATCGATGCCCGCACGCTGGCCCGATCCGTTTCCGCGTCCCACCACATGTGACATTCGTAGCGGCGCGCCGTGCCCCCCGCCCGCTGCGGAATGAGATCGTCGCAGGCATCGGCCTGAGCGGTCCAAAGCCCGACCCGGGGCAACACAACCTCGGCATAGGGCCGCAGGGGGCCGTGAGCGCAGAAGCACTCGTACCAGATCCTGATCAGAACCGGGTTTGCGCTATAGCTCCAGGTCGCTTCGTCCGCCGGGTCCTGCCCCGCGTCGCGTGGGTCCCAGACCGCCTGCCAGGGCGCGGCCACGGACATCACCGGATCGCCGCCGGCATAGACCGACTGAAAATATTCCGGGCCGACAGGCAGCGCGGCAAGCCCGATCGCACAAACCCCATCCGGCCGAAAATCCGATGTAAATACGGCAGGCGCGGCCTCGATCATCCATGTCGCGGGGTTGTCGACTGCCGGGGTTGACGCGGGCATCGGCGATCCGTCATGCAGCCAGATATGGATGCGCGGGCGACTATTTTCGTTTCCGAAATGCACATCCCAATACCGATGATCATCATAGGTATCGAGTGTCGTCAGACGGCGCGGATCGATGATCCAGGGGGCAAGCTCGACCTCGTCGTCATTGATCCAGTACCGCTGAAACGGGCCGGCCGCCGCCCCATGCTTCAGGGCGGACACCCGCCACAGGGTATTCTTACTCGCCTCCTTCACCATCGTCTTGCCGGCGATACGGCATGTACCGACGGCATAGATGATGGCCGGAACTGGCTCCTGAATCGGGCTGGTGCCATCCGATGGCTCCGGCAGCTTGGGCCGGGGCGTCAGCATCATGGTGATGGCGATCGATATCGCCGCGACGGCGACCTGCACGATCACAGCCGCGAGAATCGCAGCCGTCGCCTCGCCGACACCCGCCGCGACCAGAGCGGCCGTGATCGACGCGGTTATAGGATCGGCATGGGCCGGACGCGCCACCAGCAATCCGGCCAACACCGTCAACAACAGGATCATGCGCCCACCCTCCAGGCCCGGACGAGGGGAAAGGGCGCGGCGACCACGCGCCCCACGGTGCGCGCCACCCACAGATCGCCCTGGCAGATCGCCGAGATCACCCCCATGGCCTCGACACCCGTCGGCGCGCGGACAAGGCCGACATCGCCCGGGCGCGGATCCGTCGTCTCGGCCAGGCCCGCCAAGCGCATGGACCGCGACACCACGGCCTCGATCCCGCCAGCATTGGACAGACGCGAACGGCATTCGTCCGCGCTGGCATAGCGCCCGCGCCAGTCCGCCGCCGGATCAAGGCCGGTCACCAGCCGCACCCAGTCGGCCGCGAACAGGGTGCAGTCGTGCGCCCCCCATTCCCACCGGCGCCGCCGGCAGGAGTCGAGATAATCCTGCAGCGTCATCAGAAGGTCGGCCAGGTCACGGTCGCGCCCCGCTGGTAGCGCGGCGTCCGATCGGTGAAGGTCGATCCTTCATGCTGTGCTTTCCACTGATTGGGCACCCAATGCACGGGCTGCCCGCGGGAACGGGAGGTGTCGCCGAGCTTGCACACCAGCGTCAGCGCCACCGTGTTCGGTGCGTCCGGCGCCTCGCCCGGATTGCTGGAGCGGGACAGATGCGATGCCGTGTATTGCGCGATCGGGATGATGGGCGTTACCGCCTGCCACGCACGGTCAAACGACATCAGGCCGAGGTTGACACGGCGCCCGCGCACCTTGATCCCGCCGGATGCCAGAGCCCCCTCGACCGTCGACGGCACGCCCGCCAGGCGGAACGACACATCATCCGCGGTGCCGTCGATGATGTGATCGATATCCGGCGCCTCCAGCAGCGCGGCAAGCCCCATGTATTCCTCGCGCGCGGCGATCACGACGGCGCCCGACCGCATCTCGCCGGCGCGACTCTGGATCCCAGACCACAGGCGCAGGCTCGTCGCGTTTGTATCGCCCTGGCAGCGAAAGAAGATCCCGAGCCGGCCCGATGGATCGGCCAGCGCCGCCGCCATCGTCTCGTCGATATAGACCGTCACGGGGCACCCCCGAACTCGATGAAGGATGCCGAGCCGGTACCGAAGCGGCGAAGGTCGGTATCCCGCTCCAAGCCGTCGGCGGCTGCCAATACCATGGTGCAGCGCGGGCGATCGAAGATCACGTCGCCGCCCGCTGCCACGCCCTCCCACAGCGGCGCGCGGATGGTCACGGTCAGGACCGCCCCGTCCATAGAATCGATCGTCCGGATGACATAGAGGCGCCAGCCGAAGACCGGGTGATAGACCGAGAATCGCTCGCCACCCCGGAATGCCCCTGATCGCAGGACCTCGATCTGCACCGTGGTCGCGCCCGCCAGGGCGGCGGCGGCGAAGCGGGCGACGATGACCTCGGTCGAATAGCCCGTCGCGTCCGAAAAAAACGAGCCGTCGGAATGCGGCACCTGATCGATCGCGGTCACCATCCGCCCCTGATGGAGCGGCCAGGGCACGAGGCGCGGCTCGCATACCGGCACGATCACCGGCTCCACGCCGCCATCCAGCAGCGCTTCCGTAGCCGACCATTGCGCGAAATCGTCACGGCTGCGCAGGGGCACATCGACGAACCCCACCGTCCACAGGCCGGCGCCACCGTCGATCCGGGCGCGCGAAGTTACGCCGGAGAGCGAGCGCGGCCCCTCGTTCAGCAGCGAGGACAGGCGCCAGTTCACCCGCCGCGCCTTGTGCATGACGGGAGCCAGTTGATAGATCATGCGTCAGCGCCCGTATTTCTGGTTCTTGGCGAAGCGAGCCGTGAATCGCTCGTCGCTGGCCTTGATCGCCATGGCCGCGCCCTTGCGCGCCTCCTCGCGGGCGATGCGGGCGATCGTTTCATCGCCGTTCGCGCCGCGCAGGTCGATGGTCTGGCGAAAGCTCGTCTCGATCCGCCGCGGTTGCGGACCGGCGCGGTCGACGCTTCGATTGATCGCTGAAGCATCGGGAATCTTCGGGATGATGGTCCCCGATCGCCCCGGCACGAACAGTTCAGGCCGTTTTTCGCCGACAAGATAGGCGCGGCCAGCCTGCACGTCGCCGCCGCCCGCGCGCGGGCCGCCGAAGGACATCGGGTTGGCGTTGACCCCGCCCCCGGCGCCCGACAGGCCACCCCACGACACGCTGCCGAACAACCCGCTGATCCCGGCGCCGATCAGGCCAAACAACCCGCCGTTTCCGCCCGTCGCCTTCGACGTGCCGAGAAGCCCCGCGAATGGCCCGGTCCCGAGCAAAGCCGCCTGCAGTGCTGCATTCGCCAGCGCCTTGCCCAGATTCTCGACCGCATCCGTCGCGTTTTTCGAATTTGTACTGATTTCCGTCAGGGCCGAAACGCCTTGCTGGCCCAGAAGATCCCACATCTCCTGTTCCTGTCGCATGACTTCGACCGCGCGGGCATTGGTCTCGTTGGCGGCGACACGCGCTTCGGCAAGGGCCGATATCTCGCCCCGATAGGCCCCGAGATTGGTGACGCCCTGTTCGAGGTATTGCTGTTCGAGCTTGTAGGTTTCGAGGGCGACGGCCCGATCACGCTCGTTCTTCGACAGCGCCGCCGTGTTGAACGTAACCTCCGCAGTCTCCGCCGCGTAGGACGCGCGCAGATCGTCGATACCCTGCCGCTGCTGGATTTGCCCACGGAAGTATTGATCCGCCGCGTCCTGCATCGGGATATCGGACGGATCAGCTTTCTTCTTGCCGGCGCGCTCGCGGGCCGCCGCGGCATTGCGCGTCTCAACGAGCTGCCGGGCCTCTTCGGCCAGGCGCGCGGCCCCGGGCACGACCTGACCGCGCTCCTCATAGCGCTTCTTTAGTCGCTCGGTTTCGGCCGCGATCTCCTGCTCGATCGACGATCGACCGGCCTCGCTCAGCGCATCCTGGAACACGCGGCGTTGCCCCGCTTCAGGCGGAATTGGGATGCCTTCCCGGTCTGGCCTGCCGGCATAGGACGGCTCGGGCGGCGCCCCGATGGCCGTAATGCCTCGGCGGAGGCGGTCGGCCTCGACGATCGAAGCGCGAATGCGGCCCAAAAGGGCATCGACAGGCTCCGAAATATCAAGAGCCGCAATTTTGTCGAGCCGGGCCAGCAGGTCGGACGCCTCACCCTTGCCGTCGCGTGCACCGCGAACAATCGCCTGCAACTCCCTGCCAGCGGCGGTGCCGTCGATTTCGTCGAGGCCGCGCAGATCGCCCAGCAACTCGTTGAAATTTGCGTCGGAACGGCCCGCGCGTATGCCGGTTGTCAGCGCGCGCAACTCTTCCTGCAGCTTCCGCAGGTCAGCCCGCCGCTGCTCGATCGGCAGATTGCGAAGCGCGGTCGCCGTCTCGTTCAGGCCGGCGGCAGCATCGCGGGCCTTGACACCGAGCCGATCCATGATTTGGGCAACGTCAGCCGTCCGCTGACGCGCAGCCGCCGCCTCGACTGTAACGAGCGCGAAGGTCGTCGCCAGCGCCGTCAGGGCTATGCCCACCGGGCCGCCGAGGGCCGCGCTCAAGGCGCCGAAGCCCCGCGC
>NZ_JBAQRT010000138.1:0-5486 GCF_049306435.1 Zavarzinia sp. | reverse complement strand
GCGCGCAGCCTCGCGCGGAGGCGGGCGCCCGGGCTGGTCGCCGAAGTCATCGCCGCACCGGCGGCTCGGCATGGGACGCCATCTGGCCCAGCACGTCGTCGGGCAGGGCCAGCATCTGGGCATAAAGCGCCTTGGGCATGGCCTGATGCGGCTTGTCCGGGTCGAAGGGCGGCTGGGGCACGCGGCCGCCGTCCTCCGGGTCTTCGGCCGGCGCGGCGAAGGCCATCGCTTCCGCCATGGTCATGCCGGCGCGGGCGACCACTTCGGGATCGATCCAGGCCGCCGGATCGATCGGCGCCTCGGAGGTGGCGATTTCCAGCGACAACCGGTCCGGCCCCGCGAAATAGATCGAGCGGCACAGGCCGTGATCGATCGGGCCGAAGACATTGACGCCGCGCCGCCGGATGCGGTCGCGCATCGACAAAAGGGCCGGCATGTCCGCCACCCGGAAGGCCAGATGCTGCAGGGTGCCGGGCGCGCTCCTGCCAGCGCCGCTGCCCGCGTGGGTGATGCCGAGCTGGATCGGAATCTCCGCCGTGCCGGGCAATTGCACGATCGAGAAATGGCAATGGTCGTTCAGATGCAGAAAGGCATGGAGGCCGCCCGGCACGCCGTGCATCGGGAACAGCGCCTCCAGCCGGCAGCCCAGCACGTCCGAGAAGAATTCGATGTGCCGCCGGATATCCCCGGCCATGACCGCGATGTGATGGATGCCGTCGAGACGGGCCATGGTTTCTCCCCCGTTTGTTCTTTTTCTTGCGATGTGGTTCAGGGCGTGAGGCCGGCGAAGACCGCGTCCATGATCAGGGCTTCCTGCGCCGTCTTCCGCGCGGGCTCGGTCACGTCGATGCCGAAGGCTTCCCGCATCAGCGGGGCGAGGGTGAAGAAACTGGCGGCGGCGGCATGCAGCATGATCACCACCTGCTCCGGCGGATAGGGCTTGATCTGGCCGGCCGCGATCGCCGCCGTCACGATCTCGACCAGCCTCGCGTAGCGGGGCGCCATCAGCGTCCTGACCATCCATTCCAGCCGCGGCCCGCCCAGCATTCCTTCCATCATGACGATGCGGCCGAGGGCCGGCTGCTCCATCGACATCATCAGGAACAGGCGCATGGACAGTTTCAGCTGCGACAGGGGATCGGTATCGCGCCCTGCCGCCAGCATCATCCGCTCCTCGGCGGCGAAACCATCCTTCAGGGCGAAGAGGGCGGCTTTCCACAGCTCGTCCTTGGTCGGGAAATGATAATGCACCGCCGACTGCGCGACCCGGGCGGCCCGGCCGATGTCGGTCATGGTCACCCGCTCGAAGCCGAAGCGGGAGAACAGGTCCAGCGCCACTTCGAGAATGCGTTCCGCCGTGCGCTCGCCCTTGCGCCTCTGCGCCGCTGCCGACATGCCTGCCTCCCCAAAAACTGATTTAATAATCAGTTATACCGTTCCATCAGTCAAATTTTCCGTGTAGAGAATCGGAAAACGACAAGAGGGGGGCGCATGAGCCGGATCACGCGGGAGCCTTACGGCTTCGTCCACATCGATCCTTCCGCGATCAAGGAGGTTTATGGCGGCCCCGGCGGCCTCGTCTTCGTCGAATGCATGAGGATCCGGCCGGAGCGTCACGAAGCGAAATCGGTGATCGTCTTCAGCCATCCGGTGGGCGGCGGTTCCTTCCTGCCGCTGGTTTCCGCCCTGGCGAAGGCGGGGCGGCATGTCGTCTATTGCAACACCCGCTATCGCGGCAACGACAGCGCCCTCCTGATGGAGAAATGCGTGCTCGATCTCGGCGCCTGCATCGCCGATCTGAAGACGCGCTTCGGCTATGAGACCGTGATCCTCGGCGGCTGGTCGGGCGGTGGCTCGCTCTCGCTGTTCTATCAGGATCAGGCGGTGCGGCCGACCATCACCGAAACCCCGGCGGGCGATCCGCTCGATCTCGTCGGCGCGGGCCTGCCGCCCGCCGACGCGGTGATGCTGTTGGCCGCCCATGTCTCCCGCGCCGTCACCCTGACTGAATGGCTCGACCCCTCGGTAACCGACGAGGCCCGGCCCTTCGCGCGGGACCCGTCGCTCAATCTCTACGATCCCGCCTGTCCGGCCCACCCGCCCTATGACGACGGCTTCATCGCCCGCTATCGCGCCGCCCAGCGCGCCCGCAACGCCCGCATCACCGCCTGGGCGCGGGGCGAACTCGCCCGCCTGCGCGCGGCTGGGGAGCCGAACGCGGAACGGGCCTTCGTCGTCACCGGCACCATGGCCGATCCCCGCTGGCTCGATCCCGCGCAAGACCCGTCCGACCGGCCGTCCGGCACCTGCTACATGGGCGATCCCCGGCTGGTGAACGACGGGCCGACCGGCCTTGCCCGTTTCACCACGCTTCGCTCCTGGCTTTCGCAATGGAGCCTCGAAGCGAGCCGGGCCGACGGCCTCGGCAATGCCGGGCGCGTGACCTGTCCCGCCCTGGTCGTGAACAACACGGCCGATCTCGCCTGCACGCCGTCCCACGCCGCCCGCCTGTTCGACGCCCTCGCCAGCCGGGACAAGGAGATCCACCAGATCCGCGAGGCCGATCACTATTACGTCGCCCGTCCCGACAAGCTGGCGGAAGCCGTGGTGGTGATCACCGGCTGGCTGGACGCGCGGGGACTGTAGAGGGGGGCGTTGAGAAGACCTGATAATGGTGCTATTAATGGGTCTGATAAGGAGGCTCTTCCATGGCTCACAAGATCCTCGCGGCGACCAGCGCCAGCGTTTCCGAGTTGAAGAAAAACCCCATGGGGACGGTCGCGGCGGGCGAAGGGTTCCCGGTTGCCATCCTGAATCGCAACGAGCCCGCGTTCTACTGCATTCCCGCCAAAGCCTATGAGGCGATGCTGGAGCGCATCGAGGATCTGGAGCTCAACGCCATCGCCGATGCGCGGGAAGGACAGGCAATTCACAAGGTCACGCTGGATGACCTATGAGCTCGCTTTTCTGGATGAAGCCCTGAAGGAATGGCGCAAGCTCGACAATGTGACCCGCGAGCAGTTCAAGGCCAAGCTGGTCGAACGTCTGGAAAACCCGAAAATTCCCTCGGCGCGGCTGCACGGCGCCAAGGAGCGCTACAAGATCAAGCTGCGCAATGCCGGCTATCGCCTGGTCTATCAGGTCAGGGATACAGAATTGCTGGTACTGGTCGTCGCGGTCGGAAAGCGCGAACGTAACGACGTCTACAAGACCGCCGATCGCCGCAAGACCGATTGACCCCTCCCGGCCCTGCCGCAAGGGACGTGCCTCCGAATTCGGAGTGATGCACAATCCCGCGCGAATCTGCCCGCGAGGGCCAAGAGATACGAGGGGAGCGGCGATGAGCGACGTGGTGCATTACGCCCGGCGGGGCAGGGTGGCGGTGATTTCGATCGACAGTCCGCCGGTGAATGCCTTGGGCCAGGCGGTGCGCCAGGGCCTGCTCGACCGCCTGGCCCAGGCGGAAGCGGATGCCGGGGTCGGAGCCATCGTGCTGACCGGGACCGGCAAGGCCTTCTCGGCCGGGGCCGATATCCGCGAGTTCGGCAAGCCGGCCCAGCCGCCCTCCCTGCCCGATGTGATCAATGCCTTCGAGACCTCGGCCAAGCCGGTGATCGCGGCGATCAATGGCGTGGCGCTCGGCGGCGGGCTCGAACTCGCGCTGGGCTGTCATTACCGGGTGGCGGGGGCCTTCGCCAGTCTTGGCCTGCCCGAGGTGAAGCTGGGCCTCATCCCGGGGGCGGGCGGCACCGTCCGCCTGCCGCGCCTCGTCGGGGCGAAGGCGGCGATCGACATCATCACCGCCGGCGAGCCGCTGAAGGCACCGGCCGCCGAAAGCGCGGGCATCATCGACCGGATCGCGGAAGGCGACGTGGTCGCCGCCGCGCTCCAGCTGCTCGAAGAAGGCGTGACCGGCCGGCGCACCCGGGATCTCGCGGTCGAGGCGACGCCCGAGCTTTTCGCCGAGGCGCGGGCGGCGATCGTGAAGCGCAGCCGCAGCCTCGTCTCGCCCCAGGCCTGCGTCGACGCGATCGAGGGCGCGGCGCGCCTGCCCTTCATGGAGGCCCTGGCGAAGGAACGCGGCCTGTTCCTGTCCTGCCTGGCCTCGCCCCAGCGCGCCGGGCTGATCCATGCCTTCTTCGCCCCGCGCGAGGCGGCGAAAGTGCCGGGCATCGGTCCCGAGGTGAAGCCTCGCCCGGTCGCGAAGGCCGGGGTGATCGGCGCCGGCACCATGGGTGGCGGCATCGCCATGTGTTTCGCCAATGCCGATATTCCGGTGACCCTCCTCGAGATGAAGGCGGAGGCGCTGGAGAAGGGCCTCGCCACCATCCGCGCCAATTACGAGGCGACCAGGGCCAAGGGCCGCATGACGGCCGAGGAGGTCGAGGCGCGCATGGCGCTGATCCGGCCCAGCCTCGATTACGCCGATCTCGCCGATGCCGATTTGGTGATCGAAGCGGTGTTCGAATCGATGGCGGTGAAGCACGAAGTCTTCGGCACGCTCGACAGGGTGTGCAAGCCGGGCGCGGTGCTGGCGACCAATACTTCCACCCTCGACATCGACCAGATCGCGGCGGCGACCCGCCGGCCGCAAGATGTCGTCGGCATGCATTTCTTCAGCCCGGCCAATGTCATGAAGCTGCTGGAGAATGTGCGCGGCAAGGCGACGGCGCCGGACGTCCAGGCGACGGTGATGGAGGTGGCGCGGCGCATCGGCAAGGTCGGCGTCATGGTCGGCGTCTGCTATGGCTTCGTCGGCAACCGCATCCTCCATGCCCGCAACCGCGAGGCCATCGCCCTCGTCAACGAAGGCGCCAGCCCGCAGCAGGTCGACAAGGTGCTGACCGATTTCGGCTTCGCCATGGGACCTTTCGCGACCTCGGATCTCGCCGGGCTCGATGTCGGCTGGCGCATCCGCGAGGAGCGGCGGAAGAACAAGGACCCGGATGTCGATGCCCCCAACTGGCTCGACGCTCTCGCCGAGAAGGGCCGCTTCGGCCAGAAAACCAGGGCCGGCATCTATCGCTACGAAGCCGGCAGCCGCGCGCCCATCCCCGATGCCGAGACGGACGCCCTGATCGCCGCCTACCGCGCCGCCCAGGGCATCACGCCCCGCCCGGTGGACGAGGAGGAAATCCTCACCCGCTGCATGTTCATGATGGTGAACGAGGGGGCGCGCATCCTCGACGAAGGCATCGCCGCCCGCGCCTCGGACATCGATGTCGTCTGGCTGAACGGCTATGGCTTCCCGGCTTTCCGGGGCGGGCCGATGTTCTGGGGCGAGCAATACGGCCTCGACAAGGTGCTGGCCGGGATCGACGCCTTCCATGCCCGGCTCGGCACCAGGGCCTGGCGGGCGGCGCCCCTGCTGCGCCGGCTGGTCGCCGAGGGCAGGGGGTTCTGACGGGGTAAGGTCGGCGCCTTACTGCGCCGGCTTCGCCCCGCCGAGGCCATCCGGGGCGAAGACGCCGCCGAAGGGTGTCGCG
>NZ_JBAQRT010000137.1:0-4380 GCF_049306435.1 Zavarzinia sp. | reverse complement strand
GCGCAGGCGCGCCCCCGGCCGCACCCGATAGGCGGGCGCCAGCTGGCCGTTGGTGGTGCGCAGCCGGCCGAAGGTGCCGGCGCGGGCCGCCGTCTTGTCGGTGGTGATCGTGTCGTAACTTCCATCGTCCTTCACGCGCCAGTCCATCAGGACCAGCAATTCCTCCTGGTCGAACAGGCCTTCCTCGCGCGGGTCCTCGACGATGATCACCCCGGCGAGGCCGTGGCTGAGCGCGGTGATGTCGTCGCAATGCGGGTGGAAGAAGAACAGGCCCGGGTCCGGCGGCGCGAAGGAATAGGTGAAACGGTCGCCCGGCTTCACCGGGTCCTGGGTGATCCAGGGCACGCCGTCCATGGCATGGGGAATGCGCAGGCCATGCCAGTGGATCGAACTATGTTCCTTCAGGCCGTTGCGGAATTCGATGGTCACGGGCTGGCGCCGCTTCACCCGCAGGGCGAGGGGCCAGGTCTCGGCATAGGTCCAGGCCAGGGTCGGGCCGCCGCAGCCCGGCAGCCGGATCGGCCGCTCCTTCGCCTCGAGCACGAAATCGGCGGTGGCGGCCCCGGCGGCGCGGGGCAGGGCGGTGGCGGCGATGGCGGCGGCCCCCGTCGCCAGGAACTGGCGCCTGGTCTGCGACATGGATCATCCTTCCCTGAACGCCAGCGCGGTTTCCGGCAAAGTGGACGCCGGTTTGCCGCTGGAAACCGCGCTACTTCAAGACATCTGAGCAATTTGCCGATTCCATGAATCGGCAAATTGCTCAAGGGCAGGTTACTTGAGATCGACTCGCATTAACAGGTGGTGCGGCGAAAAGGCTCAGACCCTGAAGAAGCGGCGCAGCAGGTCGTGATAGATGCGGGTCAGGCGCTCCAGATCCTCGACCCGGACCTTCTCGTCCGCCTTGTGCATGGTCTCGCCGACGAGGCCGAATTCGATCACCGGGCAATAGCGGGCGATGAAGCGGGCGTCCGAGGTGCCGCCGCTGGTCGACAACTCCGGTTTGGCGCCCACTTCCGCCTCGACTGCCGCGCTGATCATGTCCGACAAAGGCCCCGGCTCGGTCAGGAAGGCCTCGCCCGAGGTGCGGGTGTCCAGCGCATAGGCGATGCCGGTCGCGTCCAGTGTTCGGCGCAGCAGCGCGTCGAGCGAGGCGCCGGTGTGGCGGTCGTTGAAGCGGATGTTGAAGCGCGCCGTCGCCACCCGGGGAATCACATTGGTCGCCGGATTGCCGACATCGACCGTGGTGAATTCGAGGTTGGAGGGTTGGAAATGATCGGTGCCGTCGTCGAGTTGCAGGGCATCGAGGGCATTCATCAGGCGCAGCAGCTTGGGAATGGGATTGTCGGCCAGATGGGGATAGGCGACATGGCCTTCCACCCCGGTCACGGTGATCGTGCCGTTGATCGAGCCGCGCCGGCCGATCTTGACCATTTCGCCCAGTCGATGGGGGTTGGTCGGCTCGCCGACGATGCAGCCGTGCCAGACCTCGCCCCGCGCCGACAGGGTCTCGAGCATCTTCACCGTGCCGTTGACCGCCGGGCCTTCCTCGTCGCCGGTGATCAGCAGCGAGATGGCGCCGCCGCGCGGCACCCTGCCATTGCATTCGCCGAGGAAGCGGCTGGCGGCGGCGACGAAACAGGCGATCGCCGCCTTCATGTCGGCGGCGCCCCGGCCCAGCAGCCAGCCCTGGTCGAGGGTCGCGGCGAAGGGATCGACGGTCCAGCGGCCGGCATCGCCCACCGGCACCACATCCGTGTGCCCGGCGAAACAGAAATGGGGGCCGGCCCCGCTGCCATCGCCGATCCGCGCGTAGAGATTGTCGATATCGGGCGTGCCGGCGTCGGCGAAGGGCATATGTTCGACCGAGAAGCCCAGCCCCTTCAGCACCGCGCCCAGCGTGTCGAGCGCGCCGGCGTCGGCCGGCGTCACGCTGGGGCAGCGGATCAGTTCGATCGCCAGCGGCAGGGCATCGAGGGGCGGCAGCTTCATGGCCGTCAGTCGCGCAACAGCTCGTTGATCGAGGTCTTGGAGCGGGTCTGGGCATCGACCCGCTTCACGATCACGGCAGCATAGAGGCCGGGTTCGTTCGGGGTCTTGCCCGGGATGGTGCCCGGCACGACGACGGAATAGGCCGGCACCCGGCCCCGGAACACTTCGCCCGTGGCGCGATCGACGATCTTGGTCGAGGCGCCGATATAGACGCCCATGGAGAGGACGGCGCCGGTCTCGACCACGACACCCTCGGCGACTTCCGAACGGGCGCCGATGAAGCAATTGTCCTCGATCACCACGGGGCCGGCCTGCAGCGGCTCGAGGACGCCGCCGATGCCGGCGCCGCCCGAGATGTGGCAATTGGCGCCGATCTGCGCGCAGGAGCCGACGGTCGCCCAGGTATCGACCATGGTGCCCTTGCCGACATGGGCGCCGACATTGACGAAGCTGGGCATCAGCACGACGCCGGGCGCGATATAGGCGGACTTGCGCACGAAGCAGCCGGGCACGGCGCGGAAACCGGCGGCCTTGAAGCGATTCTCGCCCCAGCCGTCGAACTTGCTCGGCACCTTGTCGAACCAGGCGCCGGCGGCGCCCGGGCCGCCCGGCACGGCGACCGAATCATTGAGGCGGAAGGACAGCAGCACCGCCTTCTTCAGCCACTGGTTCACGACCCAGCCCGACGCCGTCGGCTCGGCCACCCGGACCTCGCCATTGTCGAGCAGCTCCAGCGCCGCCTCCACCGCCTCGCGCACCGCGCCCGTGGTGGCGGAATTGATCCCGTCCCGCGCGTCCCAGGCGGCTTCGATGATGCTGGCGAGTTCCGTTGCGGCCATGATGCTCCAACTCCAGATCGGAAATTTTCCGGACAATAGGGGCCTGCCGCCCCCTGTCAACAGCTCGCCCCGCAAGGCCCCCGACAGCTTCAGTCGAGGGCGCGCAGGAAGGCCGCCAGATCGTCGGCGACATGGTGAATGTGATCGCCCTGGCCCTCGGCGCCCCAGTCGGTGCCGCCCGGCACCCAGACCGTGGTCATGCCGAGGTCGGCCGCCGGTTTCAGGTTGCGCGCCATGTCCTCGACCATGACCGCCCGCCGGGGATCGACGTCGAGCGCCGCCGCCATGGCCCTGTAGGGGCCGATTTCGGGCTTGGGCACATAGCCCGCCGCCACGATGTCGAAAATACCGTCGAAATGGCCGGCGATGCCGAGGCGGGCCAGCACGCGCCGCGCATGGTCGACCGAGCCGTTGGTGAAGATCACCTTCCGGCCCGGCAGGCCGGCCAGCACGGCATCGAGATCGGGCGCGGCGTCGAGCGGCGCGAGATCGATATCATGCACGTAGCCGAGGAATTGATGGGGATCAACGCCGTGATCCTCCATCAGCCCCTTCATGGTCGTGCCATGGCGCTGGAACAGCCGGGTCTTCAGCGCCGAGGCCGCCTCGTCGTCAAGGCCCAGATGCTGGCGGATATAGGCCCGCATCTTCGCTTCGATCTGGTCGAACAACCGGCAGGATGAGGGGTAAAGGGTGTTGTCCAGATCGAACACCCAGGTTTCGGTTGTGTTGCGCAAAGGAAGTGCCATGGAGGGCAGATTGGTCAGGGGCGGGGCGTCTGGCAAGAGCCGTCAACCAATTCTTGACGTTCAGGACCTAGGTTGGGGCAATACCCTGCCGCCAACGGATTGTACCGGCGTGACGATACGCGAGGCCATGAGCGAAAAGACACCCGACCGACGGCCCACCGCCGCGGCAGTTCTCGATCGCCTGGTGGAAAATTATCCCGGTCCCGCCTTCATCGTCGGACAGGGGATCCGGGTGGTCGAAGCCAATGAGGCGGCCCGGCCGCTGGTGCTCGCCCTGCGCGATGGTCACGATACCCTGATCGATCTCATCGAACGCACGCGGCATGGCACCGAGGGCCGGAAGGCCGAGGTGGTGATCGAGCGCCGGCAGTTGTTCGAGGTCTCGGCCCTGCCCTTTGGCGCCGCCGTCCTGGTGATGGCGCGCGACACGACCGAGGAATGCCTGCGCCGCAACCAGTTGACCGATCAGATCGAGCGCCTGTCGGATATCGTCGAATGCCTGCCGGATTTCTCCTTCGAGACCGACGAGGACGGCCGTTTCACCTTCTGCGCGCCGGAGAGGGTGTTCGGCTATGCCGCGAGCGATCTCGTCGGCCGCTTCGCCACGGATATCCTCGATGCCGACTGGCTGGCGGGCCGCAGCGACCCGTTTTCCAGCGACGTGGCGCTGAACGACCGGGAAGTCTGGCTGCTCGCGGCCGAGGGCACCTCGCTGCGCTGCCTGGTTTCGGCGCGGCCGGTGCGCGATGGCATCGGGCGCCGGATCGGCCTGCGCGGCATCGCCCGCGACGTTACCGCGGCGC
>NZ_JBAQRT010000136.1:0-4569 GCF_049306435.1 Zavarzinia sp. | reverse complement strand
ATCGTCGCCGACGTCTACCAGCAGCAGCTGGCGGAAACCCGCAGCCCGCGCAGCGTTCCCGTGTCCATGCCGCAGTTCGAGGCGTCGCGCGCGCCGGCCCTGCCGGTGACCGGGGTGCCCATGACGGCGGCGATGCAGGCCGCCCTTGGTGGTGCTGCCCCCGCCCGTGTTCCCGTGCGTCTCGACATGCCGCAGGACAGCGGTCGCCGCGCCGCTGCCCCGGCCCGAGCTACCACCGCCGCTGCCGCGGCGGGATCGGCTTCAGGCAGTGGCACGGTTATCGGGTTTGCCGCGGGGTCGATCGACCTTTCGCCGGCAGCGCGCGAGTCCATCCGTCAGATGGCATCGGCGCTGCATTCCGGTGCGGCGCAGGTGCGGATCGTCGGCTATGCCCGTGCCAAGGGCGATGGCGGCGATTCGGTCGGGGCCTTCGGGCTGTCGATCGATCGGGCGAATGCCGTGGCGGCCGAACTGATGGCCGCGGGCGTGCCCGCGCAGGCGGTCATGGTGGAGGCGATCGTCGCCGACGCCGGGGCCGCCAGCCAGCGCAACCGGGGCAAGGGGCCCGAAGCGGTCGTCTTCGTCGAGTAATTACTCACTCTTCTCAACTCGCATTCCCTTGAAGGGACATCAGGTCCGATCATGGATCCCGAATTTCATCGCATCCGGCGGTTGCCGCCCTATGTCTTCGAGCAGGTCAATTCACTGAAGGCCAAGGCCCGCGCCCGCGGCGAGGACATCATCGATTTCGGCATGGGCAATCCCGATCTGCCGACCCCGAAGCACATCGTCGACAAGCTGGTCGAGACCGTGGCCGACCCGCGCAGCCACCGCTATTCCGTCTCGCGCGGGATTCCGGGCCTGCGCAAGGCCCAGGCCGCCTATTACCAGCGCCGTTTCGGCGTCGAGCTGGACCCGGAGCGCGAGGTGATCGCCACCCTCGGCTCCAAGGAAGGCCTCGCCAATCTGGCCCAGGCCATCACGGCGCCGGGCGACACCATCCTGGTGCCGAACCCGTCCTATCCGATCCACCCCTACGGCTTCATCATCGCCGGCGCCGCGATCCGTTCGCTGCCGCCGGTGACGCAAGAGACGGACTTCATGACCGTGCTCGAGCGGGCGACGCGCCATTCGGTGCCGATGCCGACGGCCATCGTGCTGAATTACCCGTCGAATCCGACGGCCGAGGTGGTCGATCTGGACTTCTACGCCCCGATCGTCGAATTCTGCCGGGCCAAGGGCATCTACATCCTGTCCGACCTCGCCTATTCGGAAATCTATTTCGACGGCAATCCGCCGCCGTCGATCCTGCAGGTGCCGGGCGCCAGGGATATCGCGGTCGAATTCACCTCGATGTCCAAGACCTATTCCATGCCGGGCTGGCGCATGGGCTTCGCCGTCGGCAACCAGAAGCTCATCCAGGCCCTGGCCCGGATGAAATCCTATCTCGATTATGGCGCCTTCACGCCCATTCAGGTCGCGGCCACCGCCGCCCTGAACGGGCCGCAGGACTGCGTCGAGGAAGCGCGGCAGATCTACAAGGCGCGGCGCGACGTGCTCATCCCGGGCCTGCTCGATGCCGGCTGGAACGTGCCGTCGCCGCCCGCGACCATGTTCGCCTGGGCGCCGATCCCGCCCGCCTTCGCCCATCTCGGCAGCCTCGAGTTCTCGAAGCGCCTGCTGACCGAAGCCAAGGTCGCGGTCGCGCCGGGTCTCGGCTTTGGTGAATATGGCGATGGCCATGTGCGCATCGCGCTGGTCGAGAACGAGCACCGCACGCGCCAGGCCGTTCGCAACATCAAACGTTTCCTGGCTTCGGCGGACCCGGCGCGGCCGCAGGATGTGCCGGCGCAGAAAAAGGTCGTGGCGTGACGGATTCCTTGCGACTGGGTGTCGCCGGCCTCGGTACGGTCGGCGGCGGTCTCGTTCGATTGCTCGCGGCCCATGCCGACCGGCTGGCCCTGCGCACCGGCCGGCGCATCGAGATCACCGCGGTCTCGGCCCGCGATCCGGGTAAGGATCGCGGCCTCGGCAACGCGCTCGGCGATGCCCGCTGGTATGGCGACGCGGTCGAGATGGCGGCGGACGACGATGTCGACGTCGTCGTCGAATTGATCGGCGGCGAGACCGTTGCCAAGGCCGCGGTCGAGGCCGCCCTGTCGCGCGGCAAGCCGGTCGTCACCGCCAACAAGGCCTTGCTCGCCCATCACGGCGTCGCCCTCGCGGCGATGGCCGAGAAGGCGGGCGTCGCGCTCAATTTCGAGGCGGCGGTCGCTGGCGGCATTCCGGTGGTCAAGGCCCTGCGCGAGGGTCTGGCCGGTAACCGGATCGAAGCCGTCTACGGCATCCTGAACGGCACCTCGAACTATATCCTGACCAGCATGGCCGAGAGCGGCGCCTCCTTCGAGGATGCGCTGGCCGAGGCCCAGGCGCTTGGCTATGCCGAGGCGGACCCGAGCTTCGACGTCGACGGTGTCGATGCCGCGCACAAGCTCGCGCTGCTCGCCAGCCTCGCCTTCGGAGCGAAGATCGATTTCGGCGCCATCCATGTCGAGGGCATCCGCCGCGTCTCGGCGCTCGATATCGCCTTCGCCCGCGAACTCGGCTTCCGCATCAAGCTGGTCGGCACCGCCCGTTCGACCAGCGAGGGGCTGGATGTCCGCGTGCATCCGGTGATGATCGCCGAAGGCTCGCCCCTGTCCCATGTCGACGGTGTCTTCAACGGTGTCGTCGTGCATGGCGATTTCGTCGATCGCATGATGTTCGAGGGCAGGGGGGCCGGCGCCGGCCCTACCGCCTCGGCGGTCATGGCCGATATCGTCGATATCGCCCTCGGCGTCCGGCTGCCCCTGTTCGGCGTGCCGGTCGATGCCCTGCTACCGGCCCGGGTGATGCCGGTGACGGCGCGGCAGGGCGCCTGCTATCTCCGTCTTTCCGTGGTTGATCGGCCGGGGGTTATCGCGGACATTGCCGCCATCCTGCGCGACGAGCAGGTCTCGATCGAGTCCCTGCTTCAGCGGGGGCGGGCCCCGGGCGAAGGCGTGCCGGTGGTGATCGTGACGCACGAAGTACAGGAAGCGGCCATGGCCCGGGCCATGGCGCGGATCGGCGCGCTGGCCTCGGTACTCGAGGCCCCGACCATGATTCGCATCGAAGAGATAAAGCGCGCCTGAGCTGGCGCGGCATGGATTTGAAGGAACTGGACATGGCGACGAAGAAGACTGTCAAGACCGCCCCCGTCGAAGTGGCGGGCGACGACGACCGCGCCCTCGTGCTCGAACTGGTTCGCGTCGGCGAGGCGGCGGCGATCGCCGCGGCGAAGCTGGCGGGCTGCGGCAACGAGAAGGCGGCCGATCAGGCCGCCGTCGATGCCATGCGCACGGCCCTCAACCAGATGGACATCAAGGGCACCGTCGTCATCGGCGAAGGCGAGCGCGACGAAGCCCCGATGCTCTACATCGGCGAGGAAGTCGGCACCGGCAAGGGTCCCGAGATCGACATCGCCCTCGATCCGCTGGAAGGCACGACGCTGACCGCCAAGGCCTGGCCGAATGCCCTCGCTGTCGTCGCGCTGGCGAAGCGCGGTCATTTCCTGCACGCGCCCGACGTCTACATGGAAAAGATCGCCATCGGCGGCGGCTATGCCCCCGGCATCGTCGATATCGACCGTGATCCCGTCGACAACCTGAAGGCCATCGCGGCGGCCAAGGGCGTGCCGGTCGACCAGGTCACGGCCTGCATCCTCGACCGTCCGCGCCATGCCGAACTGATCGCCAAGGTCCGCGCCTCTGGCGCCCGCATCAACCTGATCCCGGACGGCGACGTCGCCGGCGTCATCGCGACGGCGGAGCCGGATACCGGCATCGATATCTATTTCGGCTCGGGCGGGGCGCCGGAAGGCGTGCTGGCGGCTTCGGCGCTGCGCTGCATCGGCGGCCAGATGCAGGGCCGCCTGCTGTTCCGCAACGACGAGGAAAAGGCGCGCGCGCTGAAGGCCGGCATCACCGACCTCAATCGCAAGTATGAGCTCGAAGATCTGGCGCGGGGCGATGTCATTTTCGTCGCGACCGGCGTCACCAATGGCTCGATGCTGGAAGGCGTGAAGATCACCCCGCTCGGTATCACCACCGAGACCATCGTGATGCGCTCCAAGTCTGGTTCGGTCCGCTGGATCAAGACCCGTCACGGCAAGAACAAGTAAGAACGCGAAAGCGCCCCCGGCTTCGGCCGGGGGCCTTCAGTGCCCGCCCAGCCAGCGGGCGGCGCCTTGTCCCGCGGCCCGGCCGAGGGCGAGGCAGGCGGTCAGCAGATACCCGCCGGTCGGCGCATCCCAGTCGATCATCTCGCCCGCGCAGAAGACGCCGGGCAGATCCCGCAGCATCCAGTTGTCGTCCAGCGCCTGAAGCGCGACGCCGCCTTCGGTCGAGATCGCCTCGGCCAGCGGCCGGGCGCGCGTCAGGGGCAGGGGCAGGCTTTTGAGCCGGCGGGCGATGGCCAGGGGCGTCGCCAGGTCGGCCGGCGTCGCTCCCTCGCGCAGCAGCCCGGCGCGGACCCCGGACAGGCCGAGGC
>NZ_JBAQRT010000135.1:0-8791 GCF_049306435.1 Zavarzinia sp. | reverse complement strand
CGGCAGGGCCGCCGCCCATTGGGTGATGTTGCCGGCGCCGAGGCACACGACGAGGTCGCCCGGGCGGGCGATCTCGGCGACGATGGCGGCGAGGTGATCCGGTCCCGGCAGGGGCACCACATGGCGGTGACCATGGGCGCGCAACCCGTCGACCAGATGGTCGCGGTCGACGCCCGGCAGCGGCTGCTCGCCCGCGGCATAGACATCGGCGACGATCACCGTGTCGGCATCGTTGAAGCAGGTGCAGAATTCGAGGAACAGGCTCTGCAGCCGGCTGTAGCGGTGGGGCTGCACGACCGCGATCACCCGGCCCGAATAGGCGGTGCGGGCGGCGCTGAGGACGGCCTGGATCTCGACCGGGTGGTGGCCGTAATCGTCGATCACGGTCACGCCATTGGTCTCGCCCGTCCGGGTGAAGCGCCGCTTCACGCCGGCGAAGGTGGCCAGCGCCTTGCGCGCCACCTCGTCGTCGAAGCCCATCTCGCGGGCGATCGCGATGGTGGTCAGGCTGTTCAGCACATTGTGCTTGCCCGGCATGGGCAGGCGGAGTTCGCGGATCATGCGCTTCTCGCCGGTCGGCCGGTCGGTCAGCTGCACGTCGAAGGTGGCGCCACCAGCGGCGAAACGCACGTTGACGGCGCGGATGTCGGCCTGGGGCGACAGACCATAGGTGACGATGCGGCGATCCGGCACGCGGCTGATCATCGCCTGCACTTCCGCGTGATCGATGCAGAGCACGGCGCAGCCATAGAAGGGCACATTGTCGATGAAGTGATGGAACGCGTCCTTCACGCCCTCGAAGGTGCCGTAGAAATCCAAATGTTCGGGATCGATGTTGGTGACGACGCCGATGGTCGCCGGCAGGCGGGTGAAGGTGCCATCGCTCTCGTCCGCCTCGACCACCATCCAGTCGCCGGCGCCGAGGCGGGCATTGGTGCCATAGGCGTTGATGATGCCGCCGTTGATCACCGTGGGGTCGAGCCCGGCGGCATCGAGCAGCGCGGCGATCATCGAGGTCGTCGTGGTCTTGCCATGAGTGCCGGCGACGGCGATGCACCAGCGCAGGCGCATCAGTTCGGCCAGCATCTCGGCCCGGCGCACCACGGGCAGCATGTGGGCGCGGGCGGCGTCGAGTTCGGGATTGCCCGGCTTCACCGCCGACGAGATGACGACGATGCGCGCCTCGCCCAAGTTTTCAGCGGCATGGCCGACGGCGACGGGAATCCCCGCCTCGCGCAGGCGCTTCACATTGGCGCTGTCGGCCATGTCCGAACCCTGGACGCGATAGCCGAGGTTGTGCATGACCTCGGCGATACCGGACATGCCGATGCCGCCGATGCCGACGAAGTGGATGGGCCCGATGTCGAGCGGCAGCGCTCTCATGCGGCTACCCTTTCGGAAAGAGACTTGGTGGAGTCGCGGCACAGGCCCTCGACCAGATCGGCCAGCCGTTCGGCGGCATCGATCCGGGCCTGGCCCCGAGCGGCCTGCGCCGCCTCGGTCAGGCGCGACGGCACGGTGACCAGGCGCTGCAGGCGCTTGGCGAGTTCGGCCGGGGTGAAATCCCCTTGCGCGACGGCGAAGGCCGCGCCCGCGTCGACGAGGGCGGCGGCATTCACCGTCTGGTGATCATCGGCGGCGGAGGGCAGCGGCACGAGGATGGACGGGCGCCCGGCGGCGGCGAGTTCGGCGACGGTGGAAGCCCCGGCCCGCGCGATCACCAGATGCGCCCAGTCGAGACGCGACGGCACATCGGTGAAGAAGGGCGCGAGTTCGGCGGCGATGCCTTCGGCGCGGTAGCGGGCGGCGACCTCCACCGCTTCCTCGTCCCGCGCCTGCTGGGTGACCTGCAGGCGGGATTTCAGCGCCGGCGGCAGCAAGGCCAGGGCGGCGGGCACCACCTCGCTCATCACCCGGGCGCCGAGGCTGCCGCCGAGGACGAGCAGGCGGAACAGACCATCGGCCGCCGGCTCGGCATAGGGTTTGGCGGCGATGGCGACGATCTCGGGCCGCACCGGATTGCCGGTGAAGACCGCCCGCGCCGCATCCCGGGGCGACAGGCCGAGGGTCCTGGCGAAGGATACCGCCAGGGCAGACAGGCGCGGCGCCATCACCCGGTTGACCCGGCCGAGCACGGCATTCTGTTCGTGCAGGCAGGTCGGCAGGCGGCGGCTGACCGCGGCCAGCATGGGCGGCAAGGTCGGATAACCACCGAAGCCGACGACGGCGACCGCATCCCAGCGCTTCAACAGGCGGCGCGCGGCGATCGTGCCGCGCAGGATGTCGAGAACCGCGCGCAGCCGCGCCAAGGGACCGCGCCCGGCGAAAGTGCCGGCGGGAATGACGGCGAAAGGCACGTCGCCGAAACCGGCGCGGTATTTCTCGCCCCGGACATCGGTCATCACGGCAACCATCCGGCCCCGGCGGCGAAGCTCCGCCGCCAGCGCCTGCGCCGGCATGACATGGCCGCCCGTGCCGCCAGCGGCGAGCACGATGACGCCCGAGGGCTTATCGGCCACGGCGCTCACCGGTAGCCTCCGGCGCCGGGCCGGATGCGCGAGAGCGCCAGCAACATGCCCATGCCGAAGGCGAGCGCCAGCATGGACGAGCCGCCATAGGAAATGAACGGCAGGGTCATGCCCTTGGCCGGCAGCAGATGCAGATTCACGCCCATGTTGATGGAGGCCTGCAGGCCGAACTGACAGACGAGGCCGGTGCCGGCATAGACGACGAAGGAATCGCCTTCCTGCAGCAGCCGGGCCAGCAGGCGCAGCACGATGAAGGCGAACAGCAAGACCAGCACGAGGCAGGCGATCATGCCGAATTCCTCGCCCGCGACGGCGAAGATGAAGTCGGTATGGGCGTCGGGCAGGATACGCTTCACCGTGCCTTCGCCCGGACCCCGGCCCCACAGGCCACCCGACATGAAGGCTTCCATCGAACGGTCGACCTGATAATTGTCGCCCGCCTCGGGGTTCAGGAAGCGGTCGATGCGCGAGGCGACGTGCGGCAGCAGCAGGTAACCGCCGATGATGCCAACCGTGGCGAGGCCGGCCATGGCGACGACGATCACCATGGGCAGTCCGGCGACGAAAAGCTGCGTCCCCCACATCATCGAAACCAGCAGGGTCTGGCCGAAGTCCGGCTGCATCAGCAGGATGGCGACAACGCAAAGATAAGCGAGGACCGAGAGGATGCCGCCGGGGAAGCCCGGATGGCGCTGACGCTCGGCCAGCAGCCAGCCCGAGACCACGATGAAGGCGGGCTTCACGAATTCCGAAGGCTGGATCGACAGCGAGCCGACACCGATCCAGCGGCGCGAGCCCTTGATTTCCGTGCCGATCACGAGGGTGGCGGCCAGGGCGGCAAGGGTCAGGACAAAGGCGAGGCAGGCCAGACGCCGCACCTGATCGACGCTCATCAGCGAGATCATGAACATGGCGGCGATCGACGGCACCAGGAAGGCGACCTGACGGCGCACGAAATGGAAGGGATCGACACCGATCCGCTCGGCCACCGCCGGGCTGGCCGCGAGGGTCAGCACCAGCCCCATGATGATCAGCAGGGTCAGGGCGATCACCGCCCAGCGGTCGACCGTCCACCACCAGCGGCCGACAACCGAATTATCCGTGCGGGCGAAGGTAAAGGTCGTCATGCCGCCTCCGCCCCCAGGGCCTGCACCAGCGCGCGAAAGCGATCGCCCCGGGCCTCGTAGTCGCTGAACTGGTCGAAGGAGGCGCAGGCGGGCGACAGCAGCACGACGGGCGCCGCGTCGCCGCTGGCCGTGGCATCGCGCGCCGCCGCCTCGACCGCCGCGTCCAGCGTGCCCGTGATGGTCGCCGGGACATGGCCGGCCAGGGTCGCCGCGAAATCCTCGGCCGCCTCGCCGATCAGATAGGCCTTGGCGATATGCGGCCAGTAATCGCCGAGGGTGGTGATGCCCCCCGCCTTGGGCTTGCCACCGGCGATCCAGTAGATGCGGTCATAGGCGGCGAGCGCCTTGGCGGCGGCATCGGCATTGGTCGCCTTGCTGTCGTTGACGAAGCGCACCCGGCCGCGCTGACCAACCAGCTCCATCCGGTGCGCGAGACCGGGGAAGGAGGCAAGACCCGCCAGGATCGCCTCGGCCCCGAGACCGATGGCGCGAAGCGACGCGAAGGCGGCGGCGACATTCTGGCCATTATGCGCGCCCGGCAGGCGCGGCAGCGTGGTCAGATCGAAGATCGCCTCGCCGTCTTCGTAAAGCGTGCCATTCGTCGCGGAGACGCCCGCCGCCAGCACCCGGCCAATGGCCAGTTCTGTCACCTTGCGGCCCCGGCCTTCGAGGTGCCGGGCGATAGCGGCGACATGATCGTCGTCGATACCGACGACGGCGGTCCGCGCCATGTCCTGATCGCGGAACAGGCGGGCCTTCACCGCGATATAACCGTCCATGCCGCCGTGGCGGTCGAGATGATCGGGCGTGATGTTCAGCAGAACGCCGACATCGGGCACCAGCGTGTCGAGAAGATCGATCTGGTAGGACGAAACTTCGAAGACATAGACCCCGCCCGCCGGCAGCGGCTCGAGATCGAGCACCGCCGTGCCCAGATTGCCGCCGACCGCGACCGGAACCCCGGCCGCCGCCAGCAGATGGGCGGTCAGCGCCGTCGTCGTCGACTTGCCGTTGGTGCCGGTGATCATGATCACCCGGGTGCCGGCGGCGCGCTGGGACGAGCGGGCGAAAAGCTCCATGTCGCCGATGACGGGCACACCCGCCGCCCGCGCCAGCTTCACGACATCATGAGGCACGGGGTGGGTCAGCGGCACGCCCGGCGCCAGCACCAGGGCGGCGATATCCGACCAGTCCGCCGCGCGCAGGTCAGCCAGCGGCACGCCCGAAGCCGCCGCGTGATCGCGGGACGCCGGCTTGTCGTCCCAGGCCAGGACCTCGGCGCCGCCGGCGACAAGCGCCCTGGCGGCCGAAATGCCGGTCCGGGCCAGGCCGAAAACGGCGACCTTCTGATGGCGGAAGCTGTCGGCGACGATCATGGCCTCACCTCAGCTTCAGCGTGGCGAGGCCGACGAGGGCGAGAACGACGGAAATGATCCAGAAGCGGATCACCACGGTCGGCTCCGGCCAGCCCTTCTGCTCGAAATGATGGTGCAGCGGCGCCATGCGGAACACGCGCTTGCCGGTCAGCTTGAAGGAGATGACCTGGACGACGACCGACACCGTCTCGAGGACGAACAGGCCGCCGACGATGGCCAGCACCAGTTCGTGCTTCACCGCGACGGCGATCGCGCCCAGCGCCCCGCCGAGGGCCAGGCTACCGGTATCGCCCATGAAGACCATGGCCGGCGGCGCGTTGAACCACAGGAAGCCGAGGCCGGCGCCGACCAGCGCGCCGCAGAAGACGGCGAGTTCGCCCGCCCCCGCGACATGGTGGATCTGCAGGTAATCGGCGAAGCGGAAATTGCCGACCAGATAGACGATGATGCCGAAGGCGCCGGCCGCGATCATCACGGGGACGATGGCGAGCCCGTCGAGCCCGTCGGTCAGATTGACCGCGTTGCCCGCGCCGACGATGACGAAGACCGCGACGGGAATGAAGAACCAGCCAAGCTGGATCAGCAGATCCTTGAAGAAGGGGATCGCCAGGGCGGTCGAATGTTCCGGCGTCGTGATCGCGACGATCCAGACGACAGCGCCGGACGCGACGAGCACCTCGAGCAGGAGCTTCAGCTTGCCCGGCACGCCCTTGGGGTTGACCTTGGAGACCTTCAGATAATCGTCGGCGAAACCGATCAGACCGAAGCCGAGGGTGACCGAGGTCACCGCCCAGACATAGCCCGACGACAGATCGGCCCAGAGCAGAACCGAAACGACGAGGCCAATCAGGATCAGGAAGCCGCCCATGGTCGGCGTGCCCTGCTTGCTCAGGTGGGTCTTGGGGCCGTCCGAGCGGATCGGCTGCCCCTTGCCCTGCTTCGCCTTCAGCCAGCTGATCAGGCGCGGCCCCAGAACGAAGGCCACCAGAAGGGCGGTCAAGGTCGCTCCGCCGGTCCTGAAGGTCAGATACCGGAAGAGGTTGAAAACCGCGAACTGGTCGGCCAGTGGGGCCAGGAGATTGAACAGCATGATGCTTCCCAAAGACTGTCGGCGCCCTCACAGGGCCGAATCAGTCGAATCAAGCTTTAGTAGTGTATCGATGATCGAGACCATATAACTGCCCAAAGATCCCTTCACCACCACAACATCTGCTTGACGAACCGCCTCGGACACATATGGCGCGAGGCTCTTCGAGTCGGTTGTGTGACAGCCACGGATGCGGGCGGGCAGGGCTTCGTAGAGGGCCTTCATGTGGGGGCCGCAGGCATAGACGAGATCGACGCCGGAGGCGACGAGGGCATCGGCGAGGCCGGCGTGAAGCGCGTCCGCGCCGGGGCCGAGTTCGCGCATGTCGCCAAGGACGGCGATGCGTCGGCCGCGAGGGCCCGGCGCCGACAGGGCGAGATTGGCGAAGGCCGCCCGCATGGAGGCGGGGCTGGCGTTGTAGCTTTCATCAACGAGGGTGAAGCTGCCGCCGGAGGCCAGGGTGATGACATGGGCGCGGCCGCGCCCGGCTGGCGGCTTCATCTCGGCCAGGGCAAGGGCGGCCAGACTGAGATCGGCGCCCGACAATTCGACGGCGGCCATGACGGCGAGCGAATTCATCGCCCAATGCCTTCCGGCGGTGCCGATCTTGTAGGTCAGATGGCGACTGCCGACCATGGCGTCGACGATCACCATGTGCGGCTTCAGCACGAGGTCGAGCAGGCGGACGTGGCAACCCGGCGCCGTGCCGAAGCCGACGACATGAAGGCCCCGTGCCGTCGCGGCCGCCGCCAGCCGCTCGAAATGGGGGTTGTCGTGATTCAGCACCGCCGCGCCGCCCGCCGGCACGCCCGCGAAAATCTCGGCCTTGGCGTCGGCGATCGCCTCGACCGAGGCGAAGAATTCCATATGGGCCGGCTCGACCGTGGTGACGATGGCGATATGCGGCCGGACGAGGCGCGACAGCGGCGTCAATTCGCCCGCGTGGTTCATGCCCATCTCGAACACGCCATGGCGCGTCTCGCGCGGCATCCGGGCGAGACTGAGCGGCACGCCGACATGATTGTTGAAACTGCCGACCGAGGCATGGGTCGGCCCGCTGGGCGCCAGGGCGACCTTCAGGGCTTCCTTGGTCCCGGTCTTGCCGACGCTGCCGGTGACGCCAATGGCGACGACATCGGCGCGGGCCCGGGCGGCGCGGGCCATGTCCTCGAGCCCGGCCATCGTGTCCGGCACGACGACGAGGGCGGCATCAGGGGCGACGCCCTCCGGCACATGGGTGACGAGGGCGCCGGCGGCACCGGCGGCCAGGGCACGGGCGACGAAATCATGGCCGTCCACCGCGCTGCCCGGCAGGGCGACGAAGAAATCCCCGGCCTCGACCTTGCGCGAGTCGAAGACGACGTTGCCGACAGCGAAATCGGCCAGCGCCGTGCCGCCGGTGGCGGCGGCGATCTCGTCCGCGGTCCAGAGCGCGCTCATGCCGCCCCTCCCCGCATGATGCGAAGGGCCGTGCGCACGACGGCGCGATCGTCGAAGGGGCGGGTCTCGCCCTTCACGATCTGGCCCTGTTCGTGGCCCTTGCCGGCGACGACGACGACATCCCCGGCCGACAGGTCCGACAGGGCGGCGGCGATGGCGGCGGTGCGATCGCCGATCTCGACGGCGCCGGGACTGGCCGCCAGGATCGCGGCGCGAATGGCGGCCGGCTCCTCGCTGCGCGGATTGTCGTCGGTGACGATCACCCGGTCGGCGAGACGGGCGGCGATGCGGCCCATTTCCGGCCGCTTGCCCGGATCGCGGTCGCCGCCGCAGCCGAAGACGACGACGAGGCGGCGCTCGACATGGGGGCGCAGCGCGGCCAGCACCCGCTCCAGCGCGTCGGGCGTATGGGCATAGTCGACGAAGACCGCCGCGCCGCTGCCATGAACCCCGGCCAGTTCGAGCCGGCCCGGCACACCCTTGAGCGCCGTCACGGCGCCGACCGCCGCCGCCGCGTCGGTCCCCGTCGAGACGACGAGGCCGAGGGCGACCAGGACATTGGCCGCCTGAAAATCCCCCGCCAGCGGCAATTCGACCTCGAACGTGCTGCCGAAAAGCGAGATCCGCAGGGCCTGGCCGACCATGGTCGGCTGGCGCCGCAGCAGGGCGATATCCGCCCCCTCCCCGCCGATGGTGACAAGACGAAGGCCGGCGGCGCGGGCCGCGCGGGCGATGGCCGCGCCCGGCTCGCCCGCCTGATTGACGATGGCGGGCGCGCCCGAAGGCAGCAGCGTGTCGAACAGGCGCCGCTTGGCCGCGAGATAGCTGGCGAAATCGTGGTGATAGTCGAGATGATCGCGGGTCAGATTGGTGAAGGCGCCAGCCGACAGGCGAACACCATCCAGCCGCCGCTGGTCGAGCCCGTGGCTGGAGGCTTCCATGGCCGCGCGGTGGATGCCACGCCGGGCGAGATCGGCCAGCACCCGATGAAGGACGACCGGATCCGGCGTCGTCACGCCCAGCGGCGTATCGCCCGCCGCCGTGGTCACGCCCAGGGTGCCGATGGCGGCAGCCGGCTGGCCCAGGGTCTCCCAGATCTGGCGGGTGAAACTGGCGACCGAAGTCTTGCCATTGGTGCCGGTGACGGCGACGACGGTTTCCGGCTGGGCATCGAACCAGCGCGCGGCGGCCAGCGACAGGGCGCGGCGGGGGTCCGCGGCGGCGATCACGGGG
>NZ_JBAQRT010000134.1:0-16408 GCF_049306435.1 Zavarzinia sp. | reverse complement strand
ACCGTCAGAGGCCGCCGTTCCCCCGCCGCCGCCATCGCCTCGAGCAGCGACAGCACGGGTCCAAGGCCCGAGCCCCCGGCGATCAGCAGCGCCGCCCCCGCCCCCGGCTTCAGGCCGAACTGGCCGAAGGGGCCATCGAGCAGCACCGTCTCGCCCCGGCGGTCGGCGGCGAAGAGCCAGTCGGTCAGGGCGCCGCCGGGAACATGGCGGATGGTGAAGGGGATGCGGGTCTCGCCCGCGCGAGGGGCGGCGGCGAAGGAATAGGCCCGCCCGGCGGCGATGCCCGGCACGGTCCAGGCGGCATATTGGCCGGGGCTGAACGGCAGGGGCGCGTCGAGTTCCAGCACGACGCGGCGGATGTCGGCGGTCAGGGCCGTGACCTCGAGGATGCGGGCGGGCAGGCCTGCGGCCGCCCGTTCATCGCCAGAGAGATCGCGCAGGGGCAGCACCGGCTCGACCACCACCGGCCCTTTCGGCACCGCCTGGCAGGCGAGGATGCAGCCCGCCGCCAGGTCTTCGGCCGAGAGCGTGTAGGAGAAGTCGGTCAGGGCCTTCACCTTGCCTTCGACCAAGGTGCTGCGGCATTCGCCGCAACTGCCGACCCGGCAGTTGGACGGATAGGCGATGCCGGCCTTCAGCGCCGTCGCCAGGATGGTGGCGCCGCTTTCCGCCTCGAGGCTGCGGCCGGCGGCGGGAATGGTGATGGTGGCGGCCGCCTTGCGACCGAACAGGCGGGACAGCATGGCGGCGCCTCCTCCTCTTCCGCTTACTCGGCCGCGGCCAGGGTTTCGCGGCGGCGCGGGCCGGCGAGCAGCGCCCGCTCGGCCGGGGTCGCGTGCTTGCTTTCCCAGTGGCGCAGCTTCGGCTCCATCACCCGGAACCACAGGGGGGGCACGAAGGCGATCAGGATCATCACGACATAGCCGAAGGGCATGGTCGGCGCGTGCGCGTAGGGTTTCAGTTCCCAGAACGGCTTGTCGCCATGGGCGTGATGGTCGGAATGACGGGTCAGGTTGAACAGGATCTTGGACGAGACCGCGTGGTTGGAGTTCCACGAATGATCCGGCCGCACGAGGGTACCGGGCACGCGGACGATGCCGTAATGCTCGATGTAATTCACATATTCGAGCCAGCTCTTGCCGATGAGGGCCGCAACCGCATAGGTCACGGCGCCGACGGGGCCGGTGGCCAGCAGGAAGGCCAGCGTGATCGCCGCCTGCATGGCGAGGCCGCGCAGGAAACGGTTGGCCGGATGGATCCAGGGCAGGCCCCGGCGCGACAGGCGATCCCGCTCCAGCAGGAATTCATTGCGATACTGGCCCCAGGTCGAGCGGAAGACGAAGGCATAGAGCGTCTCGCCCCGGCGCGAGGTCGCGGGATCGTCGTAGGTCGCGATATTCTTGTGGTGGCCATAGACATGCTCGATGCCGAAGCTGGCGTCATAGGCGGCGGCCAGCATCCAGCGGCCGAAGAACATCGACAGCGGATCCCAGGTGCGATGGGTCAGCTCGTGGCCGACATTGATGCCAGCGACGCCCAGCATGGTGCCGACGGAAATCACCGCGCCGACGTGGGTCAGCACGCCCGCCTCGGCCCGCGCCGCCAGGACATCGTAACCCGTCAGCGCCTGCGCCAGCGCGCCGAGGCCCAGCAGATCCGCGTCCGCCCCGGCGATGAACCAGGCAAGGCCGAGCAGCATCAGCCCGATCATCGGCAGGACGCCATAGAGCAGGATGTCGAGGATCCAGGTCTGGCCATATTCCGGCTCGCTGGTATCCGCGCCGAACAGGTAATCGGCCGCGCCGCCCAGCAGGAGGGTGAGGGCAAGGCCGGCCCAGACGAAGGGCCCGCCGAGGAACAGGCCGGCGGCGGTCGCCGCCAGCACCGGATAGCACAGGAAAAACTGGCTGTAGCGCAACATGGATCTTGTCCCCTCTTCCGGGCGGTCGCGGGCGCCGCCGTTGTTCCGAGTAATTACTCTAAACAGAGTATTTGCTCGGAATAAAATGTCAAGCCTCCGGCGCAGGGACAAAAAGCCGGCCGCACCTTGTCGGTGGGCCGGCGCTCGGCGCCGGCAGGGAGCGGGCTTCGACGAGCCCGGTGGGCGCCGCCGCTCCAACAGGATCGGCAGCACGACGGGCGGGGTCCAGGCGATGGCCGCACCGCCCAGCCGGTGCAGGACCAGGCCGCCACGCGATCGCCGCCCGCCGCTCACGACGCGACCTTGCGGATGACGTCCGGCGACAGCGCCTCGAGCATTGCGGCCCGGGCGGGCGATGCGCGGCGGCAGGCCGGCGACAAGGCCGAGGGTGAGCAGGGAGGTGGCCCCGAGCAAATCACGGCGGGAAATGCGGGGGGAATTTTTGCGGCTCCAAATCATTATTTATCGAACACTTCATGACGATATTTATTCACACGAAATATCTCATAAATAAAACAAATCACTTTATTGCGGTGTATATGATCCGCTATTTCGCCCTTCTCTTTGAGACCAGAACGGGTATGCTTCCGTTCATTCGCGTGAAAGAGGCGCCTTCTTGCGATGGATCAATGCTGGCGCCACGCCCGGCGCCTTAGCTGCTCGCGGCCCGCCGCCCGGCACCGACCGATCTTCTGGGGAAAACACCATGCCGACATTTCCGAACCACCTCGACGTCACCACGCTCGACGGCACGAACGGCTATACCCTGGTCGGAGACATCATCCCCGACGCCTTCGACGATAATGGCGCCACCCTCGCCGGGGTCGGCGACATGAACGGTGATGGACTGGCTGATGTCCTCGTCGGCGCGCCGCATCTCGATGACCAGTACAACGGCCGGGTCTACGTGGTGCAGGGCACGGATGTGCCCCATTCCGCCGTGGAGGGGCTGGGCGGCTGGGGCACTTTCGCGGGCCAGGCCTCGGAATATGAATATTTCGGTAGCGGCCTCGGCGCGCTCGGCGACATCAATGGCGACGGCTTCGCCGATGCGATCATTTATGGCACCGGCGGCGGCTTCTCGGACGCGCCGGGGGCCTATGTCGTCTTCGGCGCCGCCGGGCTCGGTGGCGGCAATCTGGCCGGGCTCGACGGCAGCAACGGCTTCAAGATCGCCGAAGGTGGTATCGGCGGTATCGGCGACATCAACGGCGACGGCTGCGACGACTTCGTGTCCGGCAACACCGTCATCTTCGGCCAGACCAGCGGCTTCTCGGAATATTTCACGACCCCGGTCGTCGACGGCGCCAACGGCTTCACCCTCGTCGGCAGCTTCAACGGCTTCACGTCGGCGGGGGATGTGAACGGCGACGGTTTCGACGACATCATCGTCGGCAATGCCAATGGCGACAGCGCCGGGACCGACGCGGGCGAGGCCTATATCCTGTTCGGCAAGGCCGGCGGCTTTTCCGCCACCGTCGATCCCGCCACGGTCGACGGCACGACCGGATTCAAGATCACCGGGGCGGCCGCCGGGAATAAGGCCGGCACCACGGTCAACGGTATCGGCGATGTGAACGGTGACGGTTACGACGATGTCGCGGTCGGCGCGACCGGCGGCGGCGCCGTGTCCTATGTCGTCTTCGGCAAGGCATCGGGCTTCGAGGGCGGCATCGACCTCGGCGCGCTCGACAGCACTTCCGGCTACAAGGTCTCGGGCATCGCCTATCTCGGCCGGGCCGGCGACATCAACGGCGATACGCTGGACGATCTAGGCATCGGCATCAACGGCGTGCTGTTCGGCCGCGCCGGCGTCTCCGTCCGCGACCTGACGATGGCCGATCTCGACGGCACCAACGGCTTCGTCGCCACCGGTCCCGGCCTGAGCGCCGGCGCCTGGGCCGGCGACGTCAACGGCGACGGTTTCGACGATTTCGTCCTGTCCAATCCGATGGCGACGACCCAGTACTACGGCTACTCCTACACCGTTGGCGAAATCTACTTCGTTCTCGGCCATGCCGACGGTCCGCGCAGCTGGACCGGCACCTCGGCCGACGAACTCTATGTCGGCAGCGCCAGCCGCGACGTGCTGAAAGGCGCTGGCGGCAAGGACCACCTGAAGGGTGTCGGCGGGGACGATATCCTGGTCGGCGGCTCCGGCAGCGACCTGCTCGACGGCGGCGCGGGCAGCGACACGGTCAGTTTCGCCGGCTCGTCCGCCGGGGTCGTCGTCGATCTCGCCGCCGGCACCTCGACCGGCACGGGACAGGGCAACGACACGCTGATCGCCATCGAGAATGTCAATGGCTCCAACGGCAATGACGACATCGCGGGCGACGCCGGGGCGAACCGGCTCGACGGCGGCCTCGGCGACGACCGCATGGCGGGCCGGGGCGGTGACGACACCTATGTCGTCGATCAGGCCGGCGATACCGTCGTCGAGCTGGCGGGTGACGGCACCGATACCATCGAGACCTCGCTCGACGTCTTCCGCCTGCCGGCCGGGGTCGAAAATCTCGTCTATGTCGGCAGCGGCGACTTCACCGGCACCGGCAATGATCTCGACAACATCATCACCGGCGGCGCCGGCGACGATGTGCTGAACGGCGGCGGCGGCGCCGACCGGCTCGAAGGCGGCGAGGGCGGCGATCGCTACATCGTCGACGATGCGGGCGATATCGTCGTCGACGGCGGCGCCACCGGTATCGACCGGGTCGACAGCACCATCACCTATGGGCTGGGCGGTGACATCGAGAACCTGCTGCTGCGGGGCAGCGCCCGCATCAACGGCACCGGCAACGCCCTCGGCAATGCCATGACCGGCAACGCGGCCGCCAACACGCTCGACGGCGGCGAAGGCGACGACCGCCTGTCGGGCCTCGGCGGCAACGACAAGCTGATCGGCGGTGCCGGCGCGGATCGCCTGGACGGCGGGGCTGGCGACGACCGCATGTACGGCGGCCTCGGCGACGATATCTATGTCGTCGATTCGGTCGGCGACACGGTCAGCGAAGCGGGCGGTGGCGGACACGACCTCGTGCGCGCCGCCGTCAGCTTCACCCTGAACTCCGGCCTCGACGATCTGATTCTGACCACCGATGCCGCCGCCGACGGCACGGGCAACTCGCTCGCGAACACGATGACCGGCGGCGCGGGCGACAATATCCTGTCGGGCCTCGGCGGCAACGACGTGCTGAGCGGCGGTCTCGGCAACGACCGGCTCGACGGCGGCAGCGGCGACGACATCCTGCGCGGCGGCGCGGGCGACGATACCTATGTCGTCGACAGTTACAACGATCTCGTGATCGAAAGCGCCGGCGGCGGCACCGACACGATCATCTACGGCGGCCACGACAAGCACTACACGATGGCCGCTCATGTCGAGAACGCTGTCCTGACCGACAGCAATTTCGGCCATGTGCGGGGCAACGCCCTCGCCAACACCATCACCGGCAGCATCGCCCCCGACACGATCGAGGGGGCCGCCGGCGACGACATTCTCACCGGTGGCGGCGCCAACGGTGGCAGCAGCGACAGTTTCGTCTACCGGGCGGGCTTCGGCCACGATCGCATCACCGATTTCAAGACCGACGCCCGGGGCGCCCGCGACGATGTGATCTTCGACGACGATCTCTTCGCCGATTTCGCCGATATCATGGCCCATGCGGCGCAGGTCGGCGGAGACGTCGTGATCACCCACGACGCGGACAACAGCATCACCCTCGAGGGTGTCGTCCTGTCCGAACTGACCGAGGACAATTTCTACATCTTCAACGTGGTCTGAGAGAGACCCCGAAAACGACGACGGGCCGCCGGTCACCCGGCGGCCCGCGTTCTTGGGATATGCCCGATTACTCGGCGGCGGCCTTGGCCGCCGGGGCCGAGCTGCGGATCAGATGATCGAAGGCGCCGAGCGAGGCCTTGGCCCCTTCGCCCATGGCGATGACGATCTGCTTGTAGGGCACGGTCGTCACGTCGCCGGCGGCGAAGACGCCGGGCACCGAGGTCTGGCCGCGGGCATCGACCACGATCTCGCCGCGCGGGGTCAGCTCGACCGGGCCGCCCTTCAGCCATTCGGTGTTGGGAACGAGGCCGATCTGGACGAAGATGCCTTCGAGGTCGAGCACATGGGCCTCGCCGGTCTTGCGGTCCTTGTAGGCAAGACCCTTCACCTTCTGACCATCGCCGATCACCTCGGTCGTCTGGGCTTCCATGATGATGTCGACGTTGGGCAAGCTCTTCAGCTTGCGAACGAGAACGGCATCGGCGCGCAGCACGTCGAGGAATTCGAACAGCGTGACATGGGCGACGACGCCGGCGAGATCGATCGCCGCCTCGACGCCGGAATTGCCGCCGCCGATCACCGCGACGCGCTTGCCCTTGAACAGCGGGCCGTCGCAATGCGGGCAATAGGCGACGCCCCTGGTGCGATATTCCTTCTCGCCGGGCACGCCCATCTCGCGCCAGCGGGCGCCGGTCGCCAGGATCACGGTCCTCGAGCGCAGCCGGGCCCCCGATTCCAGTTCGATCTCGACCAGATCGCCGGGGGTGAGCGTCTTGGCCCGCTGGAGGTTCATGATGTCCACGTCATAGGACTTCACATGTTCCTCGAGCCCGGCGGCCAGGCGCGGCCCTTCGGTTTCCTTGACCGAGATGAAATTCTCGATGCCCATGGTGTCCAGCACCTGGCCGCCGAAACGTTCGGCGACGACGCCGGTGCGGATGCCCTTGCGCGCGGCATAGATCGCCGCCGCGGCGCCGGCCGGGCCGCCGCCGACGACGAGGACGTCGAAATCGTCCTTGGCGTTGATCTTCTCGGCCGCGCGCTTCTCGGCGCCGGTATCGATCTTGGCCAGGATCTCGCCCACCTCCATCCGGCCCTGGCCGAAGACCGCGTCGTTCAGATAGACGGTGGGCACCGCCATGATCTGAAGCGCCGTCACCTCGTCCTGGAACAGGGCGCCGTCGATCATCTCATGCTTGATCCGGGGATTGAGCACGGCCATGAGGTTCAGCGCCTGCACGACTTCCGGGCAGTTCTGGCAGGTCAGGGAGATATAGGTGCGGAAGCTGAAATCGCCGTCCAGCGCCTTGATCTGCGCGATGGTGTCGGCATCCACCTTGGGGGGATAGCCGCCGACCTGCAGCAGGGCAAGGACGAGCGAGGTGAATTCATGGCCCATGGGCAGGCCGGAGAAGCGGATGCTCACCGTGCCGTCGGGGCGGTTCAGGCTGAACGAGGGCCTCCGCACGTCGGCGGCATTGTCCTCGCGCAGGGACACCAGGGACGAGACGTCCTTGATATCGGCCAGCAGCGAGCGCATCTGGCCGGCGGCTTCACTGTCGTCAAGGGAGGCCACGATCTCGATCGGCGACGTGGCCCGTTCCATGTAGCCCTTCAACTGGGCCTTGAGATTGGCGTCCAACATGACAACACACTTTCCAGCTGCGGGGGAGCGCGAGCGGCGCGCTTCACCCTTGAGGGGTGGCACCCGGGGCGGATTCCCCGGGCACCGAAGACGGTCGGCGGGTCAGATCCTGCCGACAGACGGTCGGCGGGTCAGATCTTGCCGACGAGGTCGAGCGACGGCTTCAGGGTCGCTTCGCCCGGGGTCCACTTGGCGGGGCAGACTTCGCCCGGATGCGAGGCGACATACTGGGCCGCCTTCACCTTGCGGAGCAGTTCCTTGGCGTCACGGCCGATGCCGTTGTCGTGCACTTCGATGATCTTGATCTGGCCTTCGGGGTTGATCACGAAGGTGCCGCGATAGGCGAGGCCTTCCTCTTCGATCAGCACTTCGAAGGCGCGCGAGATCGCCAGGGTCGGGTCCGCGACCATCGGATAGGTGATCTTGGCGATCGTGTCCGAGGTGTCGTGCCAGGCCTTGTGGGTGAAGTGGGTGTCGGTCGAGACGGAATAGATTTCGACGCCCAGCTTCTGGAATTCGGCGTAATTGTCGGCGAGGTCGCCCAGCTCGGTCGGGCAGACGAAGGTGAAGTCGGCCGGGTAGAACACGAAGACCGACCACTTGCCCTTCAGGGACTCTTCGGTCACCTCGACGAACTTGCCCTGGTGATAGGCCTGGGCCTTGAACGGCTTCACAACGGTATTGATGAGCGACATGAGAACATATCCTTCTCGGGTTGATGTCTGGCGGAAGACCGGACTCGGCCCCGCCGCCAGCGGAAAGTGATAGACCTAACCGCCTGACTGCGTGCCTAAAATGGCACCCAGATTAGAATAATTCAAGAGGCAGACGCGCCGTCTTGCGCGATCGGGCGATCGGCCGGGACGATCACTGGAAACGCTCACTCGCGCAGCATCGCACCGATATCCGCACCCCGCCTTGCGGCAGATCATGACCCCGCCGTCGGCAGGGACAAAATGCCCCACCCGGCCTATGATGGGGCCACGGGTCACGGCAACGCCGTGGCAGGTGTTGGGTGAGGCGTGAGGCCACGACGCCCGGAGCCCCGAATCCGGCCGGCCCTTCGAGGTCCGGCCCGCAGATCTTCGGGAGGAAGCACCATGACCATCCGCAACCCCGTGGAATGGAGCGCCGATCTTCTGGCCGGCACCGCAAGGGCGATCAACGCCGCCGGCCACGACATCTACCGCGAGGACCTGGAGACCGGCGGACGCCTGCCCATGATCCGCCGGATCGAGCTTGCCGATCTCGGTGTCGCGCTGCGCCGCGGTCTCGACGATTTCGCCGCCTGCCGCACCGATGTCATCTTCCTGTGCCTGGTCTATCCGCTGATCGGCCTCGTGCTTGCCCGTATCGCGATGGACAGCGGGCTGCTGCCGCTGATCTTTCCGCTCGCCTCGGGCTTCGCCCTGATCGGGCCGCTGGCCGGCCTTGGCCTCTACGAGATGAGCCGGCAGCGCGAGGGCGGGGCCGAGGTCAGCTGGCTGGGGGCGTTCGGCGTGCTGCGGGCGCCCGGGCTGACGGGCATCATTCTTCTTGGCCTTGTGCTCGTCGCCATCTTCTTCGGCTGGCAATATGCGGCCCAGACGATTTACGCCGCGACCCTGGGGCCGATGCCGCCCGCCTCCCTCGCCGCCTTTCTGCACGATGTCTTCAACACGCGGGCGGGACTTCTGATGTCGGTCGCCGGGCTCGGCGTCGGCTTCGTCTTCGCCGTCGCCGTCCTTTCGATCAGCGTCGTGTCCTTTCCGATGATGCTGGACCGTCATGTGCGGATGGATATCGCCATCGCCACCTCGGTCAGGGTCGTCGCCGCCAACCCGCTGGCCATGGCGGTCTGGGGCGTGATCGTCGCCGGTGGGCTGGTGCTGGGCTCGCTGCCCTTCTTCGCCGGGCTGATCGTGGTCCTGCCGGTGCTGGGTCATGCCACCTGGCACCTGTACAGGCGGGTGGTCGCGCGCTGAAAGCTGGTGTAGGGGTGGGGCGGCGGCAAAGCCGCCCCATGTCAGAAGCCAGACCCGGAAACGCCATGCCCCAGCCCCAGCGCAAGCCCCCGCAGGACCGTCCGCCCCGCCGCCTCGACCTGCGCCGGTTGCAGGTCATCGCCCTTGCCGTGACCACCCTCGCGGTGCTGGTCCGCCTCGGCTTCGATATCGCCAAGGGCAACTGGTAGGCGCCGCCGGGCTTCAGCGATCGAGCACGGCGCCCGTCACGTCGCGCACATGGCGCGTGCCGGTCAGGGCCATCGACACGTCGAGTTCCCTAGCCAGGATCTCCAGGGTCTTCGTCACCCCGGCCTCGCCCATCGCGGCGAGGCCATAGAGGAAGGACTTGCCGATCAGGCAACCCCTGGCGCCAAGGGCGAGAGCCTTCAGCACGTCCTGACCCGACTGCACGCCGCCGTCGAACAGAATCTCCGTCTGGTGGCCGATGGCGTCGACGACGCGGGGCAGCGCCTTGATCGAGGAAATTGCCCCGTCGAGCTGACGCCCGCCGTGGTTGGAGACGACGACCGCGTCGGCCCCGGTCGCGGCCGCCGCCCGCGCGTCGCCGACATCGAGAATGCCCTTCAGGATCAGCTTGCCCGGCCAGATCTTGCGCACCCATTCGATATCCTTCCACGACAGGGAAGGATCGAACTGCTGCGCCGTCCAGGCCGACAGGGTGGTCAGCGAATCGGCGCCCTTCACGAAGCCGTCAAGATTGCCGAAGGACCGGCGCTTGCCCATCAGCACGCGCATGGCCCAGGCGGGCTTGGTCGCGATGTCGATCGCATTGGCGAGGGTGAGGCGCGGCGGCACCGACAGGCCGTTCTTCAGGTCGCGGTGGCGCTGGCCCTGGATCTGCAGATCGAGGGTGAGCACCAGCGCCGAGCATTTGGCGGCGATCGCCCGCTCCACCAGGCTTTTCGAGAATTCCCGGTCGCGCATGACGTAGAGCTGGAACCAGAACGGCTTGCTGGTCGCCGCCGCCACATCCTCGATCGAACAGATCGACATGGTCGACAGGGTGAAGGGCACGCCGAACGCCTGCGCCGCCCGCGCGCCGCAGATCTCGCCATTGCCGTGGAACAGGCCGGTCAGACCCGTGGGCGCGATGGCGACCGGCAGGGCGACATCCTCGCCCACCATGGTCGTCGCCAGCGTCCGGTCGGAGACGTCGACCATCACCCGCTGGCGAAGGGCCAGGGCGGCGAGATCGGCCCGGTTGGCGGAAATCGTCCGCTCGTCGTAGGAACCGCGATCGGCGTAATCGAAGATCGCCCTGGGGATGCGCTTCTTCGCCAGAGCGCGCAGGTCCTGGATATTGGTGATCGTGGTCATCATGCGCCCTCGGATTCTATTCAACCGGATCCATCAAGCCGTCACCCTTGTCCGGCTCCCGACCGACACCTGCGCGGCGAAGGATATCGAGAGCCCTGGGGACATCGGCCCGCGCGACCCTTTCAGCGAAATAAGTTTCCGTTCTGAGGGCGGACAATTTTTCGGCGACGGCGACATTGATCAGTTGATTCAGGGCCACGCCTTCGGCATCGGCCACTTTGCGCGCCTCTTCCAGCAGTGACGTCTGAAGCCGGAGGGCGAAATTGCTCTTCTTCATCTGCCAGTCTCCAATTTTTCCCAGGCCTGGCGCGGGGAAAATATCTGTACACCGAAGCGCTCCCGGGCAGCGGCGAAGTCTCGGATATTGAATGTCACAATCCCGTCGGCCCGCCCGTTGACCGCCGTTTCGAGCACCATGTCGTCATTGGCGTCCCGAAGGGTCGGACGCCAGAGGAACGAGAGACGAACAGGTTCAGCCACGGCGGCCAAGGCATCCAGAACAACGCCGACCTCTTCAACGGACAGACCCGCACGATCAAGATGTTCCGGCCGGACGGCAACAGCCTCATACTCGATCAACAGCGGCACCGAGAGGATCAGCGTCAACCGCCGCTCGAGCGACGCGATCAGAAGCCGGCGGGATGCCCCCGCTTCGCTGCGAAGCGCGGCAATGAACGCAGCCGTATCAAGGACAATCCGCATGTCATGATTTTTGCCGGGCGGAATGATATTGCAAGCAATATCAAGCGTGGATCACGCGACCGCCGCCGCGTCCTTGGCGGCGAAGGCGGCGTCGACCTCGCGGCGCAGGAGATCGGCCTTGCGCTGGCGCACCGAATCCGATTTCAGCTGGCCGCAGGCGGCCATGATGTCCTCGCCCCGGGGCGTGCGCACCGGGCTGGCGTAGCCGGCGTCGAAGACGATCTGCGAGAAGGTCTTGATCGCCTCCGGGGTCGAGCGCTCGAAGGGCGCGCCGGGCCAGGGATTGAACGGGATCAGATTGACCTTGGCCGGAATGCCCTTGATCAGCTTGACGAGGGCGCGGGCATCGGCCGGACTGTCGTTCACGTCGCGCAGCATCACATATTCGAAGGTGATGCGGCGGGCGTTGTTCAGGCCCGGGTAATCGCGGCAGGCCTGCATCAGTTCGTTGATCGGATATTTCTTGTTCAAGGGCACGATGCGATCGCGAATCTCGTCCGTCACCGCGTGGAGCGAGACGGCGAGATTGACGCCCAGTTCCTCGCCCGCGCGCTTCATCATCGGGACGACACCGGCGGTCGACAGGGTGATGCGGCGGCGCGACAGCGAGATGCCCTCGTTGTCCATGACCAGCTTCAGGCCGGCGGCGACATTGTCGAAATTATAAAGGGGCTCGCCCATGCCCATCATGACGATGTTGGACAGCAGCCTTCCGTCCGGCGAGGACGGCCATTCGCCAAGGGCGTCGCGCGCGATCATCACCTGCTGCACGATCTCGGCCGGGCCGAGGTTGCGCACCAGGGTCTGGGTGCCGGTGTGGCAGAAGCGGCAGGTCAGGGTGCAGCCGACCTGCGAGGAAACGCAGAGCGTGCCCCGGTCGTCGTCCGGAATGAAGACCGACTCGACTTCCTGCCCATCCGGCCATTTCACCAGCCATTTGCGCGTGCCGTCGACCGACAGCAGCGATTTGGTGATCTCGGGCCGCGCCACCGTCGCCCGCTCCAGGAGGGCGGCGCGCAGGTCCTTGGACAGGGTGGTCATGTCCTCGATCGTGGTCACGCCGCGGCTGTACATCCAGTGCCAGAGCTGCTGGATGCGCATTCGCCGCGGCTTGCCGCCCTGACCGAGTTCGTCGAGCACGCGGCCCAGCGCTTCCCGGTCGAGCCCGATCAGATTGAGCTTCGAGCCATCGGCCGGGAGAATCGGCGCCTGTACGTCAACAGTCATGGGGTTTCCGGTCGGGGGTCAGAGGTTGCAGGCCTTGCCGATCGCGTCGAGCGCGGCGGAAATGCCCTTGAGGCTGAAGGTGTCGGTCGTTTCGGTGCCGCGCTGGGACGTGCCGGTGATGACGGCGTTGGCGCCCTTGCGCATGGCCTGGACGATCTTCTCGTCGGTCGCGGTTTCCCGCGCCCAGGCATTCTCGCCATCGGTGAACAGCTCGAAGGTCTGGCCTCCGATCTTGACCTTGGCGGTGGAGCCGGCCTTGAACGGATAGCCGATCAGGATCTGCACCTGGTTGCGCACGCCGCCTTCCTGGAAATGCGAGATCAGGAAGAAGATGTCGCCCCGCTTGGCCCCCTCGGGCAGGGACTTGGACGGCTTCGACGAAACGAGGCAGACGTCCTTGCCGCCTTGCTTCGTCTTGAAGGCCTGCCAGTCACCGAAGCTGCCCAGCAGCGGATTATCTTCAGCCTGGGCGGAATTCATCGCTGCGGCGGCAGCGACCATTGACAGAAACATGCCGAACGCGGCGAATAGGAAGCGTTTCATGGCGCCTGATCACAACCTTTTTCGAGAGTTCACAAGATAGCTGCCCGGGCCCCGCATTTCCACCCCTGGCCTTGCCCATTATCCCCGCGCTCAGGCGCGTGAGTCTTCAGCCCCATGCAGAACGCGGATATCAACGAACGGGAAATCCTGGCCGATTGGGTCGAGTCTGTCGCAGAAAATGGCGACAGGGCGGCGTTCGCGCGGCTTTTCGCCCATTTGGCCCCCCGCCTCAAGGCTTTTCTGCGGCGACTCGGCTCGGCCGACGCGGCGGCGGAGGAACTGGTGCAGGAGGTCATGCTGACCGTCTGGCGCAAGGCCGCGAGCTTCGACCGGCGGCAATCCTCGGTCTCGACCTGGGTCTTCACCATCGCCAGGAACCGCCGAATCGATCTGATCCGCCGCGAGTCGAAGCCTGCCCTCGACCCCGAGGAGCCGCTGCTGCGCCCGTCCGCCCCTCTCCCGGCCGATACCATCGCCGCGGAAACCCGCCGCGACGCCGCCCTGCGCGCCGCGCTGGCGGATCTTCCGCCCGAACAGCTGGACTTGCTGCAGCTCGGATATTACGAGGGAAAATCGCATGTCGAGATTGCGGAGCTACGCAAACTGCCGCTTGGTACGGTAAAGTCTCGAATGCGTCTGGCTTTCAGTCGCTTGCGTCGTGCCATGGAGTCGTACCAGTGACGCCGTCCCATCACCTGCCCGCCGAGCTTTTGTTCGACCATGCCGCCGGCACGCTCGATCCCGCGCTCGCCGTCCTGGTCGATGGTCATCTGGCCCTTTGCCCCCAGTGCCGGGTCAAGGCCCAGGAATGCCTGGCCGTCGGCGGCGGCCTTCTCGATGCCATCGAACCCGTCGCCATGAGCGAGGGCGCTTTCGATCGCCTGATGGCGCGGATCGACAATGGGGACGTGACCTGGTTCGACACGCCGAAGCCCGCCGCGCCGTCCTTCGGCGAGGAAACGGCCGATGCCCTGATCGATGTCCTGCCGCCGGCGCTTCGTCCCCTCGGCCGGCGCAGCCTGGCCACGCAGCGCTGGCGCAGCATCGCCCCCGGGGTGAAAACCCTGCAGCTCGACCTGCCAACGGGCCATCAGGGTTCGGCCCAGATCATCCGGGTCGACGCCGGCAAGGGCGTGCCGCATCACACCCATCAGGGCAATGAATACACGCTCGTCCTGTCGGGCGCCTTCAACGACCACTCCGGCCGTTTCGCTCGCGGCGACCTGCAGATCACCGATGCCTCGGTGAAGCACAAGCCGATCGCCGAGCCGGGCGAGACCTGCATGGTTCTCGCCGTGACCGACGGCCCCTTGCGCCTGACCGGCGCCCTCGGCTTCATTCAGCGCAGCCTCGGCTACTGAGAGCCTGTTTGGAAACCCCGGCCGGGTCGATCCGGCGGATCTTTCCGCGCCCCGTGGCGTCGGCGATCTTGCCGATATCACACGATATCGGCGGCGACCGCCTCCTTGCGGGACACGAAAATCTCTCGCCGGCTCTCAGCCGCCGGATTTCCAAACAGGCTCTGAGGCTCAGGCGGCTTCCAGCCGGCGCTTCAGCTTGGCGAGGCCGCCGCCGATGATGGCGCGGACCAGCATTTCCGTCGGCGCGCCGGTGAAGGGGATGCGGGGGTCGAATTCGATCCGGTAATCGATCTCGGTGCCGCCATCGGCCGCATCGGCGAGGCGGATGCGGCCGAGGTGGTTCTTCACCGGGCTGCCATCGACCACCGTGTATTCGACATATTCGTCCGGGATCGCCGCCGTGACCTTTTCGTCGGTGTGGCTGATGCCGAAGGAGACCCGGCGGACCGAGCCTTCGCCGTTGATGCCGCTCGCGCCCGTGCCGTCGACGATGCGCGTCGTCCGGCCCGGCAGCAGCGAGCCGAATTTCTCGTGATCGCCAAGCCATGAATAGACCAGCGGGCGCGGCGCCTTGATCGTGACGTTGAAGCGGATGTTGCGGCTGGCCATCGGATTGCCCCTTTGCGGTTCCCCGGCCAAGGCTCGGGTCAAACGGCGGGACGGGCAACGTCCGTTCGGAGTAGGGACGGCCCCGCGCGGGGGCGGGGCCGTTTCCTTTGCTTCCCAACCTTCGCCTTCGTCGAAGGACGGCCCCGCGCGGGGCGGGGCCGTTTCAGCTCAGAGCAGGCCTTCGAGCACGCGATCCGGCGGACGGTGGCCGTCGGCGAAGGTCTTGATGTTGATGATCACCTTCTCGCCCATGTCGAGGCGGCCCTCGATGGTGGCCGAACCCATGTGCGGCAGCAGCACGACATTGTCGAGGGCGACCAGCTTGGGGTTCACGGCGGGCTCGTGTTCGAACACGTCGAGACCGGCGCCGGCGATCTCGTTGCCGACCAGCATCCGGGTCAGGGCATTCTCGTCGATCACTTCGCCGCGGGCGGTGTTGACCAGGATCGAGTGTTTCTGCAGCAGCTTCAGGCGGCGAGCCGACAGCAGGTGATAGGTCGCGGGCGTATGGGGGCAGTTCACCGAGATGATGTCCATGCGGGCCATCATCTGGTCGAGGCTTTCCCAATAGGTCGCTTCCAGCTCGTGCTCCAGCTCTTCCGGCACCCGGTTGCGGTTGTGGTAGTGGATCGACATGCCGAAGGCGCGGGCGCGGCGGGCGACCGCCGTGCCGATGCGGCCCATGCCGATGATGCCGAGGCGCTTGCCCCAGATCCGGCGGCCCAGCATCCAGGTCGGCGACCAGCCGCTCCATTCGCTGGTGCGGATCACCCGCTCGCCCTCGGCCAGGCGGCGCGAGGTGGCGAGGATGAGGGCGATCGTCATGTCCGCCGTGTCCTCGGTCAGGACGCCCGGGGTGTTGGTCACGGTGATGCCGCGCTGGCGGGCGGCGGCGAGGTCGATATGGTCGACGCCGGTGCCGAAATTGGCGATCAGACGCAGATTGGGATTGGCATGGGCGAGGATGCGGCCATCGATCCGGTCGGTCACGGTCGGGACAAGCACGTCCGCCGTCTTCACCGCTTCGATCAGCTCGGCCTGGCTCAGGGGGTGATCATCGGGATTGAGCTTGGTATTGAACAGCTCCATCATCCGCGTCTCGATCGCTTCGGGCAGCTTTCGCGTGACGATCACGAGCGGCTTCTTGACTGGCATCATCCTCTCCCTGGGTGCTGCGGATGGGGCCATCCACGGCAGAACATGGCCCTTCCTAGCAGGTTTGGCGACAGGTTCAAAGCCGGCGTTCGCCGGAATCCCGGGGCGCGGCGACGGGCGCCGCCTTGACCGCGGCGC
>NZ_JBAQRT010000133.1:0-3352 GCF_049306435.1 Zavarzinia sp. | reverse complement strand
GGATGGCGCCGGGCAGCGCCGCCTCGGTCACCGCGCGGCCGGTGGTGCTGCCGTCGGCACGGACGATCAGGGCGCCGGATGCCGACCGCTCCACCCGGATGTCGGCGGAAATGGCGCCCAGCACCGGGCGGGCGCCGGGATCGAGGGCGATGCCGAATTTGCCGGGCAGGACCGGCGCCCCGGCCAGCGCGTGTTCGATCGCGGCGGCCAGCGCCATGGTGCCGTCGCCCGGTGACCACAGGGGGGAGACCACCAGATTGCGCCGGCTTTCCTGTTCGATCCCGTCGTCGATCAGGCCGAGGGCGGAAAGATCGGCGATCAGCGCCCCATGCTTGGCGGGGGCGATGCCACGTAATTGAAGATTGGCCCGGGCCGACAGGTCGATTTCGCCATTGCCGTGGTCAAGCGACGCCTTCGCGAGCCCCAGGGCCTGCGCCGCGGTCAGGCGCCCGCCATGGGGACGGATGCGCGCCACCAGCCCGTCGCCCGAGGCCATGGGGCGAAGGGCGCCGGGACACCAGCCCTGGACCTTGTAATCGCTCATGACGCCTGCCCCAAGGTCGCTACGATGGCGTTGCGCCGGCTGCGCCACAGGCCCGCCTCGCGCAGCCTCCGGAATCCGCCCCGCAAGGCGTCGAGGGCGGCCGGATTGGCCGCCGCCATGAATTCCGCCACTTCCGGACGGCCGAGCGTCGCGTCGTGATAGAGATCGAACAGATGGGCGGGCACGGCCCCGGCCAGATGGGCGAAGGCCGCCATGTGGTCGAGGGTGGCGGCGATTTCGGCGGCGCCGCGAAAGCCATGGCGCATCATGCCCTCGGCCCAGGCGGGGTGGGCGGCACGGGCGCGCACCACCCGGGCGATTTCCTCGGTCAGCAGGCGGGCGCGGGGCCGCGCCGGCACGGTCGTGTCGAGGTGATAGAGCGGCACCAATGTCTCTCGCGCCGCCGCGAAGCCGCCGATATGCGCGGCATGATCGAGGGCGAGGAGAAGATCGCTCTCGGCGAGGTCATGGACATGGACGAAACCATCCGCCGCGCCGACCCGCGCCGCGAGACTGTCCCGCGCCGGGCCATCACCGTCGAAGGCGAAGCTCGACGCCGACAGCCACGCTTGCCCCGCCGCCGCGCGGCCCTCGGCACTGTAATCCTCGAGCGTTCCGCCGAGGCCGAGGCCATAGTGCCCCGGCGCCGGGCCGAAGACCCGGGGGCCGCCGACGCCATAGGGATTCTGCGCCGCCGGCTCAGCCCGGGCGGCCAGCGCCGCCGCGCCCTGACCGAACAGGGTAACCAGATCGGGAAACACGTCGCGGAACAGGCCGGAGATGCGCAAAGTCACACCGATGCGCGGCCGCGCCAAGAGGGCGAGCGGAATCACCTCGAAGCCCGAAACCCGGCCGCTGCCCTCGTCCCAGCGGGGGGCGAGGCCGGCGAGATGCAGGGCCATGGCGAATTCCTCCCCCGCCGTCCGCATGGTGGCGGAACCCCAGAGGTCGATGACCAGATCGCGCGGCCAGTCACCCTGGTCCTGCAGGTGACGGCGCAGCACTTCCTCGGCCAGTTTCACCCCTTGCGCATGGGCGGCGCGGCTGGGCACCGCCCTTGGATCGACGGCGAAGAGATTGCGCCCGGTCGGCAGCACGTCGCGCCGCCCCCGCCCGGGGGAGCCGGCGGGGCCGGCGGGGCCGGGAGAAACGAAGCGCCCGGAAAGGGCGGTCAGCAACCCTTCGCGTTCCTCGGCGCCACAATCGCCCCGGCCGAAGACATGCAGCCCGTCGCCGAAACGACTGTCCTTCACGTCGCAGACGAAACGGTCGAGCCGGGTCAGCGCTTCCGCCGGGGAGGCATCGGCCGGCAGGGCCAGATCCTCCTCCACCCCGGTGGCGCGGGCTTCCAGGCGGATGTCGGCGATCAGCCGGTCGCGCCGGGAAGGGTCGAGACCGTCGGCGGTCGAATATTCGTCGAGCAGGCGCTCCAGCCGGCGAAGGCCCTCGGGCACGGCGCTCGCCACCTGGGGCGGCGGCAGATGGCCGAGGGTGAGGGCGCCGATACGCCTTTTGGCCTGCGCCGCCTCGCCCGGGTCGTTGACGATGAAGGGATAGATGACGGGCAGGCCGCCCGCCAGCGCCTCGGGCCAGCAGGCGGCGGACAGCGCCACCGCCTTGCCCGGCAGCCATTCCAGCGTGCCATGGGCGCCCATATGGACCAGCGCACTCATGCTCAGCCGCCGCAGCCACAGATAAAAGGCGACGTAACCATGGCGCGGCACCCGCGACTGGTCGTGATATTCCGCGTCCCGCGCCGAGACCTCGCCCCGCTCGGGCTGGAGCGCGATCAGGATCTTGCCGCGCCGGACGAGGGCGAAATGAAAGGCACCGTCGCGGACGGCCGGATCATGCGCCGCCGGCCCCCAGGCGGCCTCGACCGCATCGCGCAGGGTCGCGGGCAGCTCGCCGAGGGCGGCGCGGTAATCCGCCAGCGGCCAGCTCTCCGCATGGCCGGCAAGGCCGCGCGCGAGATCGCCGGCCGGTGCCGTGTCGTAACCGGCCGCGCCCAGATCTTCCAGCATGGCGGCGACGGAGGCGAGCGTGTCCAGCCCGACCGCATGGGCCATCTGATCCGCCCGCCCGGGATAGGTGGACAGCACGACCGCCAGCCGCCGTTCAGGTGCCGGTGTCGCGGCGAGATCGTGCCAGGCCCCGATGCGCTCGGCGACGGCGGCGATACGCTCGCCGTCGGCGGCATGACGGCTGCGGGCGTATTGCAGTTGCTCGTCCCGCGCGCCGGCCGACTTGAAGCTGATCACCCCGGCGAACAGGCGGCCGTCGACCTCGGGCAGCACCACATGCATGGCGAGATCGGCGGGCGACAGGCCGCGCGCAGCACCGTCCCAATCCTCCCGCCGCGCCGTCGACAGCGCGACCTGAAACACCGGGCATCCCGCGCCGTCGAGGGGGGAGGTGCCGGCGTCGCCCTTCGCGGAAAAGGCGGTGGCGCTGACGATGGCCGCGAGCGGGCGCCCGGCGAGATGCGCGGCGAGCCAGGTGGCGACGCCGGGCGCCTTCAGCGAGGGCACGAAAATGCCGTAGGCATCGAAGCCGCGCCGTCGCAACGCCTCGATCAGGGCATCGACCGGCCCGGTATCGCCCGAGACGAGATAGGCCCGGTAGAAGACGACCGCCACCATGGGCCTCGCCCCCGGCGCGGGTTCGGCGACGACGCCCCGGGCCGGATCGTAAAGGCCCATGCCGGGCACCGTCTTCTCGCCCGCGACCGGCGCGGCATAGAGGCCGGCGGACAGGGCGAGCTGGGCCAGCGCCGCCTCCGCCGCCACCGCCCCGCCCGCCTCGCAC